>NZ_JBWKZU010000024.1:0-74448 GCF_059424825.1 Acidovorax sp. GW101-11A03
ATTCGGGCAGGAACCGCTTGTGCTCGGGGGCCGAGCGTTTGGAATACGCCGGGCCGTGGCTGCCCATCTGGTGCAGCACGACCACGGTGCCGCGCTGGCGCTGCTCGGCGGGCAGGGCGTCGATGCGTGCGTCCAGGTCTTTCAGCATCACGCGGTCCAGGCATTCGCCCGGGGTGGGGCACAGGGCGGGGTCGCTCCAGCTGGCGGTGCTGGTCTGGCCCGCGCGGTCGCACACGCCTTTGCAGCCGGATTGGTTGTCTACCCACAGCACGGCCAAGCCTGCGTGCTGCAGCACGTCGATCAGGCTTTCGAAATTGGCGGCGCGTGCTTCGTAGCCCGTGCGGCCCAGGTGCGAGAACATGCAGGGCACCGATGCGGCGGTGCTGGTACCGCAGGACCAGGCGTTGCCTGCACTCGCCAGGTCGGTGCGGGCCGAGAGCAGCGGCGTGGTGTTGCGTGCATAGCCGTTGATGCCGAAGTTGCCGCTGCGGCCGGTTTCGCCCAGCACCAGCACCAACAGAGGCGGCTGGGCCTGGCCCGCGTAGCTGGCGCCCAGCTGGGCGTCGCGCCCCACGGGCAGCAGGGTGCGGGTGTTGATGCGCAGGGGCTGGGTGGCGATGTGGCCCAGGGCGTACACGCTGTTGAGCGGGTTGATGAGGTAACGCAGGCGCGTGTGGTTGCGCATGGTGGAGGCAAAGTCCTGGAACACCGCCAGCACACACACCACGATGAGCGCCACCGCGCCCACCAGCAGCAGGCCGTTGTGGGCGGCGTGGCGCCAGGCGCCCAGGCGGCGCACGGGGCGGCGATACAGCCACACCAGCGGCGGCGCGGCCAGGGCCAGCACGGTGGCGGCCATGCGCCAGCTCAGCAGGTCGGTGGCTTCGTGGGCGTCGGTCTGCAGCACGTTGGTGAGCATGCTGGCGTCGATGGCAATGCCGTAGGCGAGCATGAAGTAGGCGCCGAAGGCGGCCATCACCACCATCAGCGCTGCGGCGGGCTTGAGCGTCCAGCGCCAGGCCAGCAGGCTCAGCAGCGCGGCATTGCCTGCGGCCACGATCACGGCAAACGCCATGGCAAACCCCCAGCCGCGCAGGCTGCCGTGGCCGGGCAGTTGGGCCACCTCGCGCCACAACGGCACGTTGCAGGCCGTGGCCAGCCATGTGCTGATGAGCACCACCACCCACACGGGGTGCAAGTGCGCGGGTGGCGCAGGTCGGCGGGCGGTGGACGGGGCTTGCGGCGCTGCGCCTGCAGCCGGGTGGGGGTGCAGCAGGCGCTGCAGGATCAGAGGCATGGGGCGCACTGTGGCGCCCCAGACTTAAGGGCGCATTAACGTGTGGAAGCCCCTGCGGAGGGGGGCGCCATGAGCTGCCGCGCGTGGTGCTGCAGATGGTCGGCCATGAAGCTCTGCACAAAGTAGTAGCCGTGGTCGTAGCCCGCATGGCGGCGCAGCTTAAGCGGCTGGCCGATGGCGGCGCAGGCGGCTTCAAGCAGGTGGGGGTGCAGCTGGTCGGGCAGGAACTTGTCGGCCAGGCCCTGGTCGATGAGGATGCCCGCCGGGTAGGGGGCGACGGGCTGGTGCTGCATGAGCACGGTTGCGTCGTGTTCGATCCAGGTGCTGCGGTCCGGGCCCAGGTAGCCGGTGAAGGCCTTGTCGCCCCAGGGGCACTGGGTGGGGGCACAGATGGGCGCAAAGGCCGACAGCGACTGGAACCGGCCCGGGTGGCGCAGCGCCAGCGTGAGCGCTCCATGCCCGCCCATCGAGTGGCCGGTGATGCCCAGGCGGCTGCCGTCGATGGGCAACTGGGCGGCCACCTGGGGCAGCAGCTCGTCCAGCAGATAGCTTTCCATGCGCCAGTGGGTGCGCCAGGGCGCCTGGGTGGCGTCCAGGTAGAAGCCTGCGCCCACGCCAAAGTCCCAGCTGTCGGCCTCTCCCGGCACATTGGCGCCGCGCGGGCTGGTGTCGGGCGCGATCAGGGCCAGGCCCAGCTCGGCGGCCAGGCGCTGGGCTCCGGCTTTGACCATAAAGGTCTCTTCGGTGCAGGTGAGGCCCGCCAGGTACACCACGGCGGGCACGGGGCCCTGCTGCGCCTGGGGCGGCAGGTAGACCGCAAACTTCATCGGCAGGCCGATGGTGGTGGAGGCGTGCTGGTAGAAGCGCTGTTCGCCGCCGAAGCAGGCGTGGCTGCTGAGTAGTTCCAAAGAGGTGGTGGAAGGGCTCGTCATGATGTCCGGTGTCTTTGTCATGGGGCAGCGCGTTGCACTGCCATCTTGGAACTGAGCGCTGGCCTTCGAAACTGGCACGCACGAAGCCAGCGTCCCCGTGCAAGGGCCGCCAAGCCGCTCTGACGGCGCTTCACTTGCGTGCACCGGGGGCGTCCCCCTCCCGCCTTGCGCAGCAAGGCGAGAGAGGGGGAAGGCGCGAAGCGACTCAGGGGGGGGCTTCATTTCAAGTTGCGTATTTGACGACTGAGCGGATGGATTTGCCTTCGTGCATCAGGTCAAACGCCTCGTTGATGTCCTTCAGGCCCATGGTGTGGGTCACGAAGGGTTCGAGCTGGATCTTGCCGGCCATCGCGTCTTCGACCATGCCGGGCAGCTCGCTGCGGCCCTTGACGCCGCCGAACGCCGTGCCCATCCATTTGCGGCCGGTGACGAGCTGGAAGGGGCGGGTGCTGATCTCTTGCCCGGCTCCGGCCACGCCGATGATCACGCTCTGGCCCCAGCCCCGGTGCGCGCACTCGAGTGCGGCGCGCATCACGTTGACGTTGCCGATGCACTCAAAGCTGTGGTCCACGCCCCAGGTGGTCATCTCCACAATGACCTGCTGGATCGGTTTGTCGAAATCCTTGGGGTTGATGCAGTCGGTAGCGCCAAAGGTGCGGGCCAGGTCGAATTTGCTGGGGTTGGTGTCGATGGCGATGATGCGCCCCGCCTTGGCTATTTTTGCCCCCTGGATCACGGCCAGGCCAATGCCACCCAGGCCAAACACGGCCACGGTGTCGCCCTCCTGCACCTTGGCGGTGTTCTTGACGGCGCCCAGGCCTGTGGTCACGCCGCAGCCCAGCAGGCAGACCTGCTCGGGGTTGGCTTGGGGGTTGACCTTGGCGAGCGAGACCTCGGCCACTACGGTGTATTCGCTGAAGGTGCTGCAGCCCATGTAGTGGTAGATGGGCTGGCCGTTATAGCTGAAGCGCGTGGTGCCGTCGGGCATCACGCCCTTGCCCTGCGTGGCGCGCACGCTCACGCACAGGTTGGTCTTGCCGCTCTTGCAGAACAGGCATTCGCCGCATTCAGCGGTGTAAAGCGGGATCACATGGTCGCCGGGCTTCACGCTGGTCACGCCTTCGCCCACTTCCACCACGATGCCCGCGCCTTCATGGCCCAGCACGACGGGAAACAGGCCCTCGGGGTCGTCACCGCTCAGGGTGAAGGCGTCGGTGTGGCACACGCCGGTGTCGGTGATGCGGATGAGCACTTCGCCCTTTTTGGGCGGGGCTACGTCGATCTCGACGATCTGCAGGGGTTCTCCGGCTTTGAAGGCGACGGCGGCGCGGGATTTCATGGGGTGGTCCTTTTGGTCAATCGGGTGAATGGGAGTGGGCGGTCTGTCTATTTGAGGTACGAGCGCAGCAGGGCCAGGGTTTCGTCGATCGCTGCCTGGGATGGCGCGGGTTTCTCGGCCAGCGTCTCGCGCACATGGCTGTCGAGCAGGTCGGCCATCAGCCCGTGCACGGCGCCGCGCATGGCGGCCAGCTGCTGCAGGATGGGAGCGCAGTCGCTGCCTGCCTCCACGGCGCGCTCCAGTGCCTCGGCCTGGCCCTTGATGCGGCGCAGGCGGGTGATGGCGCGTTGCTTGTCTTCGGGGGTGTGGGGCATGGGCTGCGGGTGTGGGGCGGGGGTGCTGTCTGTGTACTGGGTGGCAGTATAAAAGATGGCTCCATGCTGGTCGCGCGGTAGGCCGTTAAAAAACCTTTTAACTAGGGGGGAGTATGTGCATCCAGCAGATGGTTGGCCTGTGTGGGGCGCCCATGAAAAAAGCCCGCAGGCACAAGGCCTGCGGGCTTGGGGAGGGGCGGACGGCGCGCTGGGCGCCGTGCCAGCGGTCAGCGGCTGGCCAGTGGGGGCACGTCGCGGCGCACGGAGCCGGTGAACAGCTGGCGGGGGCGGCCGATCTTGTACTCGGGGTCGCCAATCATTTCGTTCAGCTGGGCGATCCAGCCGACGGTGCGGGCCAGGCTGAAGATGCCGGTGAACAGGTTCACGGGGATGCCGATGGCGCGCTGCACGATACCGGAGTAGAAGTCCACGTTCGGGTAGAGCTTGCGCTGCACGAAGTAGTCGTCTTCCAGGGCGATCTTTTCCAGTTCCTTGGCCAGCTTGAACAACGGGTCGTTTTCCAGGCCCAGCTCGGCCAGCACTTCGTTGCAGGTTTCCTGCATGAGCTTGGCGCGCGGGTCGTAGTTCTTGTACACGCGGTGGCCAAAGCCCATGAGCTTGACGCCGGAGTTCTTGTCCTTGACCTGCTTGATGAAGTCGCCGATCTTTTCCACGCCGCCTTGGGCCTGGATGTCGTACAGCATGTTCAGGGCAGCTTCGTTGGCGCCGCCGTGGGCAGGGCCCCAGAGGCAGGCCACGCCCGCAGCGATGGCAGCGAACGGGTTGGTGCCCGACGAGCCGCACAGGCGCACGGTGGAGGTCGAGGCGTTCTGCTCGTGGTCGGCGTGCAGGATGAAGATGCGGTCGAGTGCGCGTTCCAGCACGGGGTTGACCTTGTACTCTTCGCAGGGCGTGCCGAACATCATGCGCAGGAAGTTGCCTGCGTAGGACAGGTTGTTCTGCGGGTACATGTAGGGCTGGCCCATGCCGTACTTGTAGGCCATGGCGACGAGGGTGGGCATCTTGGCGATCAGGCGGATCGCGGCGATCTCACGGTGCTGCGGATTGTTGATGTCGGTGCTGTCGTGGTAGAAGGCCGACAGGGCGCCCACCAGGCCGGTCAGCACGGCCATGGGGTGCGCGTCGCGGCGGAAGCCACGCAGGAAGAACTGCATCTGCTCGTTGACCATGGTGTGGTTGGTCACGCGGCTGGTGAAGTCGGCTTTTTGTGCCACGTTCGGCAGGTCACCGTACAGCAGCAGGTGGCAGGTTTCCAGGAAGTCGCAGTTTTCAGCCAGCTGCTCAATGGGGTAGCCGCGGTACAGCAGCTCGCCCTTGTCGCCGTCGATGTAGGTGATGGCGGACTGGGTGGCTGCCGTAGACAGGAAGCCGGGGTCATAGGTGAACATGCCCGTCTGCGCGTACAGCTTGCGGATGTCGATGACATCCGGGCCAATGCTGCCCTGGTAGACCGGCAGGTCCACGCTGGGGCTGCCATTGCTGAAGGACAGGGTGGCTTTGTTGTCAGCTAGCTTCATTGTTACTTTCCTTGGGTAGGTTGCCGATAGTGATCCGGTCTTGGGCGTGCTTGTGTGTGGTGTCAGGCCTGCAGGGCCGTGGGGGTGCCACCACTTTGTCTCAGCATGCCGAGCACTTCGCGTGCTTCTTCTGTGTCTTGCTCGCCTGCTGGCTCGCGCCGCTGCAGCAGCAGGTCCAGGAGGTCGTTGTCCGCCAGGTCCATCAGTGCGCGCATGCCCTGTGCGTGGCGCTGGGTCAGCGACGACTCGTAGCGGGTGAAGAACTGTTCGATGAACAGGTCGTTCTCCAGCAGGCCGCGCCGGCAGCGCCAGTGCAGCTTGCTCAGTTCACGCGCGTCCAGCAGCGGCGAAGCCGCCGCTGGCGTGGTGGTGGTGGACGTGGATTCCATGGCCTGGTGCTCAGCAGGAGTGGGCTGGCTCAGACGGCGCGGCGCACCATCAGTTCCTTGATCTTGCCAATGGCCTTCGTGGGGTTCAAGCCCTTGGGGCACACGTCCACGCAGTTCATGATGGTGTGGCAGCGGAACAGGCGGTACGGATCTTCCAGGTTGTCGAGGCGCGCACCGGTGGCGTCGTCGCGGCTGTCGGCGATGAAGCGGTAGGCCTGCAGCAGACCGGCCGGGCCCACGAACTTGTCGGGGTTCCACCAGAAGCTGGGGCAGCTGGTGGAGCAGCTGGCGCACAGGATGCACTCATACAGGCCGTTGAGTTCTTCGCGCTCTTCGGGGCTTTGCAGGCGTTCCTTCTCGGGCAGCAGGCCTTCGTTGATCAGGTAGGGCTTGATCGAGTTGTACTGCTTGAAGAACTGCGTCATGTCCACGATCAGGTCGCGGATCACCGGCAGGCCGGGCAGGGGCTTCAGAACAATCGTGCCCTTGAGGGTGTTCATGTTCGTGAGGCAGGCCAGGCCATTCTTGCCGTTGATGTTCATGGCGTCGGAGCCACACACGCCTTCGCGGCAGGAGCGGCGGAACGACAGCGTGGGGTCTTGTTCCTTGAGCTTGACCAGGGCGTCCAGCAGCATGCGTTCGTGGCCGTCGAGTTCGATCTCGATGGTCTGCATGTAGGGCTTGGCGTCCTTGTCCGGATCGTAGCGGTAGATTTGGAATGTGCGCTTTTGCATGGTTCTGCTCTCGTGGGGCTACTGTTTAGAACGTCCGGACCTTGGGCGGCACGCTGTCCACCGTCAGGGGCTTGAGGTTCACTGGCTTGTAGGTCAGGCTGTTGTCGGCGCTGTGCCAGAGGGTGTGCTTCATCCACTCGGCGTCGTTGCGGCCCAGCGGTGCCGTGGGGTGGTCGGCAGGCTGTTCGTAGTCGTACACCGTGTGGGCGCCACGGCATTCCTTGCGGGCAGCGGCCGACACCATCGTGGCCTGGGCCACTTCGATCAGGTTGTCCACTTCCAGCGCTTCGATGCGCGCGGTGTTGAACACCTTGGACTTGTCCTGCAGCGTGACACCGGCCACGCGGGTGCGCAGCTCGGCAATCTTCTTGACGCCTTCGTCCATGCTGGCCTGGGTGCGAAACACGCCAGCGTGTTGCTGCATGGTGGAGCGAATGTCACCTGCCAGGGCCTGCGAATAGGTGCCGCCGGTAGATTTGTCGAGCTGGTTCAGGCGCTCCAGCGTGCGGTCGGCCGCATCGGCTGGCAGGGGCTTGTGCTCCTTGTTCTTGTTGTTGAACTCGACGATGTGGCGGCCAGCGGCCTTGCCGAACACCAGCAGGTCCAGCAGCGAGTTGGTGCCCAGGCGGTTGGCGCCGTGCACACTCACGCAGGAGCATTCGCCCACCGCGTACAGGCCGTTGACGACCTGATTGCTGGTGCCGTCGTGCGTGACGACCTGGCCGTTGATGTTGGTGGGCACGCCACCCATCTGGTAGTGGATGGTGGGCACCACAGGGATCGGTTCCTTGGTGATGTCCACGTTGGCGAAGTTGACGCCGATCTCATACACCGAGGGCAGGCGCTTGTGGATGGTGTCGGCGCCCAGGTGGTCGAGCTTGAGCAGCACGTAGTCCTTGTTGGGGCCGCAGCCACGGCCTTCCTTGATTTCCTGGTCCATCGAGCGGGACACGAAATCGCGGGGGGCCAGGTCCTTCAGCGTGGGCGCGTAGCGCTCCATGAAGCGTTCGCCGTTGCTGTTGAGCAGGATTGCGCCTTCGCCACGGCAGCCTTCGGTCAGCAGCACGCCCGCGCCGGCCACGCCGGTGGGGTGGAACTGCCAGAACTCCATGTCCTGCAGCGGGATGCCGGCGCGCGCTGCCATGCCCAGGCCGTCACCGGTGTTGATGAAGGCGTTGGTCGAGGCGGCGAAGATGCGGCCTGCACCACCAGTGGCCAGCAGCACGGTCTTGGCTTCCAGGATGTACAGGTCGCCGGTTTCCATTTCGAGGGCGGTCACGCCCACCACGTCGCCGTCGGCGTCGCGGATCAGGTCCAGGGCCATCCATTCGACGAAGAAGTTCGTCTTGGCCTTCACGTTTTGCTGGTACAGCGTGTGCAGCATGGCGTGGCCGGTGCGGTCGGCTGCAGCGCAGGCGCGTTGCACGGGCTTTTCGCCGTAGTTGGCGGTGTGGCCGCCAAAGGGGCGCTGGTAGATGGTGCCGTCGGGGTTGCGGTCGAACGGCATGCCGAAGTGTTCCAGCTCCACCACCACGTTCGGTGCTTCGCGGCACATGAACTCGATGGCGTCCTGGTCGCCCAGCCAGTCAGAGCCCTTGATGGTGTCGTAGAAGTGGTAGTGCCAGTTGTCCTCGCTCATGTTGCCCAGCGATGCGGACACGCCACCCTGGGCTGCCACGGTGTGCGAGCGGGTGGGGAACACCTTGGACAGCGAGGCCACGTTCAGGCCTGCGCGGGAGAGTTCAAGCGCGGCGCGCATGCCGGAGCCGCCGGCCCCGACGATGACGACGTCGAATTTGCGCTTGGTGATGTTAGCGTTGGTGTAGCTCATTGTTGTTTGCCTTCAGTCGCGGGGATCAATCAGAGACGCCACAGAACCTGGATGCCCCAGCCGGCGCAGCCGACCAGCCAGACGATGGTGAACACCTGCAGTGCCAGGCGCAGACCCACGGGCTTGATGTAGTCCATCAGGATTTCGCGCACGCCGACCCAGGCGTGCCAGGCCAGCGAAATGATCACGGTGAAGGTGAGCACCTTCATCCACTGGGCCGAGAAGATGCCGGCCCATTTGTCATAGCCGATGGGGCCCTTGGAGAAGATCACCTGGGCGAGCAGCGCCAGGGTGAAGAGAGCCATCAGGACTGCCGTGACGCGCTGGCTGAGCCAGTCGCGCAGGCCGTAGTGGGCGCCGACGACGACGCGCTTGGAACCGTAATTGACGGACATGGATGTATTCCTCTTGTTGTGTGGGGCACTGGGAGGCAGCGGCCGCTGCCTTGTATGGAGACCGATCAGTACAGGCCGAACAGCTTGGCGCCCAGCACCAGGGCCAGGGCGATGCTCACCGCAAACACGGAGAGGGCCGAGGTCTTGCCGAACTGCTTGTTCACGGCGCTGTGGCTCACATCCATCCACAGGTGGCGCAGGCCTGCGCAGAAGTGGTGCAGGTACGACCAGATCAGCGCCAGGGCCACGAGCTTGATGAACCAGCCGGGGACGAAGCCGATGCCGATGTTGAAGGCCGCCGAGAATTTGGCGAACGAGATTTCGGACGACACCGAGGTGTCAAACATCCAGATGATGAAAGGCAACAGCAGGAACATGATCAGCCCGCTGGCGCGGTGCAGGATCGAGACCCATGCCGCAGGGGTCATGCGGTAGGTGGTGAGGTCCTTGAAGGCATTGATGTTGCGGAATTCAGGCCGTTTTTTGGCAAGCTCGGTCATGTTGAGTGCTTTCGTGGATGTAACTTCTTTGTAATTCGGAGATGCAAAGAACGCAAAATTCTATTGCAACGCAACAATGGGGCGTCTGACACCTTCGGAATTTTCGACGTGTTTGCTCGGGTGCCAGCCTGCTGTCAGCTCAATTCATTACGGTAGTGGTGGGTATCGGTGAGGTAGAGGCCCCGGCGTAACTCCATCGGAACATCGTTGTAGGTGTAGGCAATCCGCTCCACGCTCAAAAGCGGCGTGGCGGGGGTGATCTGCAGCAGTTGGGCCTGCTCTGCGTCGGGCAGCACGGCACGGATTTTTTCTTCAGCACGCACCATGCGCACCCCGAAATCCAGCTCGAACATGGCGTAGGTGGGGCCCTGGTAGTTGGCCAGCTGCTCGGCCGTGAGGCCCTTGAAGGCCTGCCCGGGCAGCCAGATGTCTTCGAGGATGGTGGGCACCCCGGCAAACGACAGGATGCGCTTGGCCTGCATCACGGGGTCGCCGCTGCGCAGCGCCAGGGTGCGCGCCACGTCTGCGCTGGCGCGCACGCGGCGGCAGTCGATCACGCGGCGCTGGGCCGGGCCCTCGACCCGGGCGTCGCCGGTGTCGGGCAGCAGCTTCAGGAAGCGGTATTGCACATGCTGCTCGGCATGGGTGGCCACGAAGGTGCCCTTGCCCTGGCGGCGCATGACCAGGTTCTCTGCCGCCAGCTCGTCGATGGCCTTGCGCACCGTGCCCTGGCTCACCCGAAAGCGTGCGGCCAGCTCCATTTCGCTGGGGATGGCTTCGCCGGGCTTCCACTCGCCCTGTTGCAGGCTCTGCAGGATCAGGCCCTTGATCTGCTGGTACAGCGGGCTGAACGCCGGCGTGGTGGCGCCCGCAGCGCCCGGGGGCGTGGCGGGGTTGTCGGCGGCGAACGGCAGGGATGACATGGCGGGTGGCGCGTGGTTGGTGGTGTGGCGCACCGGTTGCCACATGACAGCCGGACGACAAACGGGTTGCAATCATATCTTATATAAGACATAAGACAAATTGACCGAGGCGTCCAATCGGGGGTAAACTCCAAGGCTGTTTTGCGGGGCACGGGCTGCTGGTAACAGGCGCTGGTGCTTGCGTTGCACACACACCTGTTTTCCTTACTTCCCTGGAGTTCTCATCATGAGCAAGAAGCCTGTTCGCGTAGCCGTCACCGGTGCCGCTGGTCAAATCGGTTACGCCCTGCTGTTCCGTATCGCCTCCGGCGAAATGCTGGGCAAGGACCAGCCGGTCATTCTTCAGCTGCTCGAAATCCCTGACGAAAAGGCCCAGAACGCGCTCAAGGGCGTGATCATGGAACTGGAAGACTGCGCTTTCCCCCTGCTGGCCGGCATCGAAGCCCACAGCGATCCGCTGCAGGCCTTCAAGGACACCGACTACGCCCTGCTGGTGGGTGCCCGTCCCCGCGGCCCCGGCATGGAACGCGCCGATCTGCTGGCTGCCAACGCCCAGATCTTCACGGCCCAGGGCAAGGCCCTGAACGCTGTGGCTTCGCGCAATGTGAAGGTGCTGGTGGTCGGCAACCCCGCCAACACCAACGCCTACATCGCCATGAAGTCGGCGCCTGACCTGCCAGCCAAGAACTTCACCGCCATGCTGCGCCTGGACCACAACCGCGCTGCCTCGCAACTGGCCGCCAAGACCGGCACCAAGGTCGGCGACATCAAGAAGCTGACCGTGTGGGGTAACCACTCGCCCACCATGTACGCCGACTACCGCTTCGCCACCACGAACGGCCAGTCCATCAAGGCCCTGATCAACGACCAGGTCTGGAACGCTGAAACCTTCCTGCCCACCGTGGGCAAGCGTGGTGCTGCCATCATCGCCGCACGTGGCCTGTCGTCGGCCGCTTCGGCCGCCAACGCCGCCATCGACCACATGCGTGACTGGGCCCTGGGCTCCAACGGCGAATGGGTCACGATGGGCGTGCCCTCGAATGGCGAGTACGGCATTCCTGCCGGCATCGTGTTCGGCTTCCCCGTCACCACGCAAAACGGCGAGTACAAGATCGTCGAAGGCCTGGAGATCGATGCCTTCTCGCAAGAGTGCATCAACAAAACGCTGGCCGAACTGCAAGGCGAGCAAGACGGCGTCAAGCACCTGCTGTAAACAAGCCTGGTGAACCCCATGCAGCCGACGCCCATGGCATCGGGCCTTCGGGCCGCCCCGGTCCCCGCGCAGGGGCAGGGCGCTGCGCTTTCTTCTGCCCCGCCTTCCGGCAGCGCGCATCCTCGGGATGTGCTGCTGGGGGCGCAGGCGCAGACCGGATTTCTGCCCGTGTGCGACCACTACAGTGGTGTGGAAGCACGCATGCGCAAAAGCCTGCAGCTGCAGGCCGAGATGGCGCAGGAGCTGGGCACCTGCGTCTTTGACGTGACCCTGGATTGTGAAGACGGTGCCCCGGTTGGTTTCGAGGCCGACCATGCGCGGCTGGTCGCCAGCTTGGCGCTGGAAGCCGCGCCCACGGCCCGCGTCGCCGCCCGTGTGCATGCGGTGGACCACCCGGCATTTGCCAATGATGTCGCCATGATCGCAGGCGAGGCAGGCCACAGGCTCTGCCACATCATGGTGCCCAAGGTCGAGTCCGTGGACGACGTGCTGCAGGTAGAGCGTGCGCTGGAGCGCGCCTCGGCACCGGGGCTTCCCATCCACGTGCTGATCGAGTCCCCCGCTGCCGTGCACCGGGCCTTCGAGATTGCCGCCCACCCCCGGGTGCAGAGCCTGAGCTTTGGTCTTATGGACTTTGTGTCGGCCCATGGCGGTGCGATCCCGGCTCAGGGCATGACCTCGGCCGGGCAGTTTGCCCACCCGCTGGTGGTGCGCGCCAAGCTGGAGATTGCCGCCGCCTGCCATGCCCACGGCAAGGTGCCTTCGCATTGTGTGGTGACCGAGTTCTCTGACACCGTGGCCATGCAGGGTGCGGCCCGCCGTGCTGCCCAGGAACTGGGCTACACCCGCATGTGGAGCATCCACCCCGCGCAGATACGTCCCATCCTGCAGGCCTTTGCGCCACAGCAGGACGATATCGAAAATGCTTCAAAAATAATAGCGGCTGCCGCTCAGGCTGATTGGGCTCCGATCAGTTTTGAAGGTGTGCTGCATGACCGTGCCAGTTACCGTTTCTACTGGCAGACCCTTGAGCGCGCCCACCACACCGGGCGCGCGCTTCCCCCGTCTGTGCGCCCCTGGTTTGGCGCATCGGCGGTTGTTCCATCGTGAACCACCTTCCTGAACACCCCTACGCAGGACCCTCCATGAAATCCATCATTGCCTCCGCTCTCCTGTTGCTGGCCCCGGCCATCGCCCTGGCGCAAACCGCGTCGGCCCAGCCAGCCGCCAAGTCCGAAAGCAAGGCCGCAGCAGCCAAGCCCGCCGCAAAAACTGCTCCCAAGACGGCAGCCAAGTCCGAGGCCAAGCCTGCCAAGACTGCGGCCAAGGAACCAGCGGCCAAGAAGGCCGCAGTGGCCAAGGCCGAGCCCACCAGCAGCCGCACCCAGCTGAAAAGCGCCACCAACCAGGTGGCAGCGGGCATCATTGCCGCAGAAGCGGCCCTCTCGCCCGCCGAGCTGGCCATCGCCGAACGCGTGCACACGGGCCGCATGCCCTGCGAGCTGGGCGCTTTTGTCACGGTGACGGCCGACCCCGCCACGCCCGGCCACTTCCATGTGGAAGGCAAGGGCTTCAAGTACTTCATGTCCCCCGTGGCCACGACCACCGGCACGGTGCGCCTGGAAGACCAGAAGGGCGGTGCCGTCTGGCTGCAGATCGCCAACAAGTCCATGCTGATGAATCAGAAGCTCGGCCAGCGCCTGGCCGACGAGTGCATGAGCGCCGAGCAGGTGGTGGTGGCCGAAGCCATCAAGAAGAACCCCCCTGTGAGCGTTCTGGAACCCCTGCCTGCGGCCAAGTAGTCCGCTTGGTTTTTTGCGCCAACGCCCCCGAGAAACCCACGAACCCCTTGTGTGTGCTGGCGTGAGGGTCTTTGATGCCCTTGCAGCCCGGCACACCGCCCCACTTTAGAACGCAACCGGAGAAAAATGATGTTGAAAGCCTACCGTGACCATGTGGCCGAGCGTGCCGCCCTGGGCATCCCGCCGCTGCCGCTGGATGCCAAGCAAGTGGCCGAACTGATCGAACTGATCAAGAACCCACCCGCGGGTGAAGACGCCTTCCTGCTGGACCTGCTCACGCACCGCGTGCCTCCGGGTGTGGACGACGCCGCCAAGGTCAAGGCCAGCTTCCTGGCTGCCGTGGCGCATGGCGATGTGAAGGTGGGCCTGATCTCCAAGTCCAAGGCCACCGAATTGCTGGGCACCATGGTGGGCGGCTACAACGTTCACCCTCTGATCGAGCTGCTGGACGATGCCGAAGTGGCGGGTGTGGCCGCCGATGCGCTCAAGAAGACTCTGCTGATGTTTGACTTCTTCAACGACGTCGCCACCAAGGCCAAGGCGGGCAACGCCAAGGCCCAGGAAGTGATGAAGAGCTGGGCCGACGCCGAGTGGTTCACCTCGCGCCCCGAAGTCGAGAAGAAGATCACCGTCACCGTCTTCAAGGTGCCTGGCGAGACCAATACCGACGACCTGTCGCCCGCACCCGATGCCTGGAGCCGCCCTGACATCCCGCTGCACTACCTGGCCATGCTCAAGAACACCCGTCCCGACGCGGCGTTCAAGCCCGAGGAAGACGGCAAGCGAGGCCCCATGCAGTTCATCGACGACCTGAAGAAGAAGGGCCACCTGGTCGCCTACGTGGGCGACGTGGTGGGCACCGGTTCGTCGCGCAAGTCGGCCACCAACTCCATCGTCTGGGCCACCGGCCAGGACATTCCCTTTGTGCCGAACAAGCGCTTTGGTGGCGTCACGCTGGGCGGCAAGATCGCGCCCATCTTCTTCAACACGCAGGAAGACTCCGGTTCGCTGCCGATCGAAGTGGACGTGTCCAAGCTGGAAATGGGTGACGTGATCGACGTGATGCCCTACGACGGCAAGATCGTCAAGAACGGCGAGACCGTGGCCGAGTTCCAGCTCAAGAGCGACGTGCTGTTCGACGAAGTGCGCGCCGGCGGCCGCATCAACCTCATCATCGGCCGCTCGCTGACCGGCAAGGCCCGTGAGTTCCTGGGCCTGCCTGCATCCACCGTGTTCCGCCTGCCTACTGCTCCCGCAGCCAGCAATGCGGGCTTCACCCTGGCGCAGAAGATGGTCGGCCGCGCTGTAGGCCTGCCTGAAGGCCAGGGCGTGCGCCCCGGTACCTACTGCGAACCCAAGATGACCACCGTGGGCTCGCAAGACACCACCGGCCCCATGACCCGCGACGAGCTGAAGGACCTGGCCTGCCTGGGCTTCTCCGCCGACCTCGTGATGCAATCGTTCTGCCACACGGCTGCCTACCCCAAGCCCGTGGACGTGAAGACGCACCGCGAACTGCCTGCGTTCATCTCCAACCGTGGTGGTGTGGCCCTGCGTCCTGGCGATGGCGTGATCCACAGCTGGCTGAACCGCCTGCTGCTGCCCGACACCGTGGGAACCGGCGGCGATTCGCACACGCGTTTCCCCATCGGCATTTCCTTCCCCGCAGGCTCCGGCCTCGTGGCCTTCGGCGCCGCCACGGGCGTGATGCCCCTGGACATGCCTGAGTCCATCCTGGTGCGCTTCAAGGGTGAAATGCAGCCCGGCGTGACCCTGCGCGACCTGGTGCACGCGATTCCGCTGTACGCCATCAAGCAGGGCCTGCTGACAGTGGCCAAGGCTGGCAAGATCAACGCCTTCTCCGGCCGCATCCTGGAAATCGAAGGCCTGCCAGACCTGAAGGTCGAGCAGGCGTTCGAGCTGTCCGATGCGTCGGCCGAGCGCTCGGCCGCTGGCTGCACGATCAAGCTCAACCCCGAGCCGATCAAGGAGTACCTGACCTCGAACATCGTTCTGATGAAGAACATGATCGCCGATGGCTATGCCGACGCCAAGACGCTGCAGCGCCGCATCGAGAAGGTCGAAGCCTGGCTGGCCAAGCCCGATCTGCTCGAAGCCGACAAGAACGCTGAATACGCCGCCGTGATCGAGATCGACCTGGCCGACATCAAGGAACCCATCGTCTGCTGCCCCAACGACCCGGACGACGCCAAGTTCCTGTCCGAAGTGGCTGGCACCAAGATCGATGAAGCCTTCATCGGCTCGTGCATGACCAACATCGGCCACTTCCGCGCAGCCGCCAAGCTGCTGGGTGGCCAGCGCGACATCCCCGTCAAGCTGTGGGTGGCACCCCCCACCAAGATGGACGAGAGCGAACTGATCAAGGAAGGCCACTACGCAGCTTTCGGCACGGCCGGTGCACGCACCGAAATGCCCGGCTGCTCGCTGTGCATGGGCAACCAGGCACAGGTGCGCGAAGGCGCGACGGTGATCTCCACCTCCACCCGCAACTTCCCCAACCGCCTGGGCAAGAACACCAACGTGTTCCTGGGCTCGGCCGAACTGGCCGCCATCGCCTCGCGCCTGGGCTACCTGCCTTCGCGGGAGGAGTACCTCAAGGAAATGGGCGTGATCGATGCCGACAAGGCGAGCGTGTACCGCTACATGAACTTCGACCAGATCGAAGAGTACGCAGAAGCCGCCAAGGGGACGGCGGTCGCGTCCTGCTGACGCACTGCGGATGCCCGGACGGCGGTGCAGACCGCCTCCAGCCTCAAAAAACGGCCCTTCGGGGCCGTTTTTTTTTGCTTCTTGGGTCGTGTTCGTCTCTTGGCCCTGAAGGCAAAAATGTGACAGTCACGGTTTTGTCATGAAACCGTTCCTATGCTGCGGCCACAACAACAATAAAAAGAAAGAGAGGCTGGCATGGCATCCATGGTGGGTCGGGCGGGGGCGCTGCTTTTCAGTGCCGTGTTTGCGATCGGCTTTGGCCTCGGGGGTTACTGGGCGGGCTTGCGACCGCTGGCGCAGACCCTGCAGGCGGCGTGGCAGGTGCGCAGCTGGGTGGCCGTGCCAGCGCAGGTGCTCCAGGCGGACCTGCGGCAGCGGCGGGGCAGTGAAGGGGGCATCACCTACGAGCTGCAGGCACGCTACCGCTATGAATTCGACGGTGCCCGCTACGAGGGCACGCAGGTGGGGCTCGACGCGCAAGGCGGAGCCGACAACCTGGGCGACTGGCAGCAGCAATGGCACCGGCGGCTGCAGGAGGCTCAATCGCGCAAGCAGGCCATCACGGTCTGGGTGAGCCCGGCCCAGCCGTCCCGCGCCCTGATCGACCCGCACATCCGCTGGCCGCTGTTGATGGTGCGGCTGCCGTTTGCATTTGTTTTCACCGGGGTGGGGTTGGTGGCAGCCTGGGCCTTTGTGTGGGTGCTGCTCGGGCGTGGTGGGGTGGCTGCGGCCCAGCAGCCGCCGGAGAGTGGCACCGCGCAGGGGCCGAGCCTGGATACCGGTGCGCGCAGCTCCTTGCAGGGCACGGCCGCCACCGCCTGGTTTTTTGCCTTGTTCTGGGGGGGCATCGCGTTCCCCATGGCGGGGGCTCTCTGGTCCGACCGGGGCGCGTCGGGGTGGGCCAAGGCCTTCATGGGGGTGTTTGTGGGGGTGGGGCTGATGCTGCTGTGCCTGGCCGCAGCCCAGACGCGCAAGGTGTGGCGCTACCGGGGCTCGGCGTTCACGGCGCTGCCGCACCGGCCCCTCGCGGGGCGGGCGGTGGCCGTCACCCTGCGGTTGCCCGGCCGGGCGGCGAGGCAAGACGGTGCGCAAGCCCTGCGCCTGCGTCTGGCGCAGTACCGGGTGGACGAGTCCAGCTCGGGATCGCCCGAGCGGCTGGTGGAAGTGGTGGCGGCCAGCACCTCCCTGCAACCCACCCCTGAAGGGGGCCTGCGCCTGTCGGCCCGTTTTGAACTGCCGGAGGACGCGCCCACCCACGGCGCGCAGCGGTCGGGTGAGCGTGTGTACTGGCGGGTGGAGCTGCAGCGGCCCGACGGCACCCTGGAGCTTTCGTACGACCTGCAGGTGCAGGCCGATGCATCAGCCCTGGCAGTATCTGCCCCCGATCGGTTTGATCGCCGCACGGCTTGGGGGCAGGAATTGCCTGTGGTGCCGCCGGACAGGGCCCCCGCCGGAGGTGACCACGGCACCGCGCTGTGGCCGCAGGGTGTGCGGGTGCACGAGACGCCCGATGCCTGGCAACTGCACTTTGCGCAGACAGGATGGCGCTGGGCCGCCGGGGTCGCACTGGTTTTGCTGGGGCTGGAATGGGTCCTGCAGGGCCGTGTGGGCATGCAGGGCCTGGTGTTGCCACGCTCCCCCGGGGGGCTGGGCGTGATGGTGGTGCTGGTGGCGTTTGCGCTGCATGCCGCCACCCGCCGCTGGACGCTGTGGGTGCAGTACGATGGTGTGCGTGTGCAGCGCTGTTCCTGGCTGTGGTCCTCGGTGCAGTCCGTTCCGGGAGAGGCCAGCCAGGCGCTGCTGCACAAGTTGCTGTATTCGACAGGCAGCGGGAGCAGCGAGCAGCGCTACCACGCGGTGTATGCGCGGCATGCCGGTGGGGGGCGGGTGCGGCTCACGCCGGGGCTTCGTGGCGCCGATGCTGCCGACATGGTAGGGCGCGCCATCGCGCAGGCTTGGCAGGACCGGCGCGGCCGCTTTGCGCCCGGGGTGCTGCGGCACACCGCCAGCGACCACGCACGCCCCGCCTGGGGCTGGCTCGTGGTGGCGGCCCTGCTGGCGGCGGCGCTGTGGGCGCCACAGGGTGCGCTGGAGGTGGGTGGCCCCCGCAGGGGCGCAGCGCCAGCGCGGGTCTGGGCCCCAGCGGATGCACAGCTGCTGGATGCGCAGAACGCGGGCGATGCCACCGCGCTGGAGCAGGCCCTGCGCGCTGGCGCCAACCCCAACCTGCTGGCCGACAACGGCTCGTCGGTGCTCATGCTCGCCGCGCACCGGGGGCAGATGGCGCACGTGGAGCTGCTTTTGCAGGCGGGCGCCACGCCAGACCTGCGCCAGACCCAGAAAGACAGCGAGCGCGGCGACACGGCCCTGCTGCGGGCCTTCTATGGCGGCCACCTGGCCGTGGCACAGCGGCTGGTGCAGGCCGGGGCCAGTCTGCAGGTGCGCAACCGCTGGGACTGGGGGCCCGTGCACATGGCGGCGCAAAGCGGCTGTGTGCCGTGCCTGCAATGGCTGGTCGAACAGGGGCAGGCCCTGGACGACCCTGCGCCCGCAAGCCGGGGCGAAACCCCGGCCATGCTGGCGGCGGCCAAGGGCCGGGTGGAGGTGCTGCAGTGGATGCAGGTGCGTGGCCTGGACTTTGCCCGGCGGGACCAGCATGGCAAGAACGCGCAGGACTGGGCACAGTGGCGTGGGCAGGCTGAAGCCGAGCGCTGGCTGGCGCGGCGGCACCTGGGGCCCCAGCCGTAGCAGGCCGGGGCGCCCCGCACGAATGAAGCCCCCCTCTGCACGAGCCTGGTTGCCCTGCGATGGCTGGGGGAAGACCCGGGGGCATTGGCACCTCCTGGGTACCATTTGCTATTATTTTTGAAGTAATGCTTGAGGACCAACGCGCGGTAGCGGCCATTTTGCTCTATTTTTTCTTTGGTGTGCCGTGCAGAACCAGGCCGCCACGCGTGTGCTCTTCGCTCCACCTGGCGGTGAGCGGCTGCGGAACGTTCAGACTCGGCGGCTGTCAGAGCCGGGCGATCCCTTTCACCACAACAACACCCTTCCGCGATGTTCAAGTCCTTCTTTTTTGCCCGCCGCTGGTGGGCCTGGTCTGTTCTGGGTTCTGCCGTGATCCTGCTGGCCACGGCCTACCGCGTGCAGCTGGATGTGCAGATCAACGAGTGGTTTGGCAGCTTCTACGACCTGATCCAGGAGGCGCTGGGCAAGCCCGGCAGCATCACGGCCGAGCAGTTCTGGGGCCAGCTCTCCACCTTTGCACGCATCGCCATGATTTACGTGACGACGGCGGTGCTGGTGGACTTCTTCAGCAAGCACTACATCTTCCGCTGGCGGCAGGCGATGAACGAGCACTACATGGCTGCCTGGCCCCGGCTGCGCCACATCGAGGGTGCGGCCCAGCGTGTGCAGGAAGACACCATGCGCTTTGCCCGCACCATGGAAGACCTGGGCCTGAGCTTCATGCGCAGCCTCATGACGCTGGCGGCCTTTTTGCCCGTGTTGTGGACGCTGTCAGACAAGGTCACGGCCTTGCCGCTGATCGGTGCCGTGCCCCACGCGCTGGTGTGGGTGGCGCTGGCCTGGTCGCTGGGTGGCACGCTGCTGCTGGCCTGTGTGGGGGTGAAGCTCCCGGGGTTGGAGTTTCACAACCAGCGCGTGGAGGCGGCCTATCGCAAGGAACTGGTGCTGGGCGAGGACGACCCTGCGCGCGCCGCGCCGCCCACGGCGGCTGAACTGTTTGCGGCCGTGCGGCGCAACTACTTCCGGCTGTTCTTCCACTACCTGTATTTCGACGTGGTGAAGTGGTCGTACCTGCAGGTGAGCGTGCTGGTGCCGCTGATCGCACTCGGCCCCACGCTGATCGCAGGTGCCATCACGCTGGGGGTGATGCAGCAGATTGCGCGGGCGTTCGACAAGGTGCTGGAGTCGTTCCAGTTCCTGGTGCTCAACTGGAGCACGGTGGTGGAGCAGATATCGATCTACAAGCGCCTGCGGGCGTTTGAGCGGCAGATGCAGGAGGCCGCACCGGCCTCTGCCTAGGGCCGGTGGCGCGCTACCGCACCTGCTTCTTTTCGAGCTTGCGGGTGAGCGTGCGCCGGTGCATGCCCAGGCGCCGGGCTGCTTCGGACAGGTTGAAGCCCGTCTCGGCCAGCACCTCGTTGATGCGTTCCCACTCCAGCGTCTTGATGGAGCTGGAGCGGTTCGTCAGCTCCACCTCGGTGTTGCCTTCCTTGAGCCCGAAGGCCGCCTCAATGTCGTCGGTGTTGGAGGGCTTGGCCAGGTAGTGGCAGGCGCCCAGCTTCACGGCCTCGACCGCCGTGGCGATGCTGGCAAACCCCGTGAGCACCACGATGAGCATGTCGGCATCGGCCGCGTGCAGCCGCTGCACGCAGGCCAGGCCCGAGGCATCGCCCTTGAGTTTCAGGTCCACCACCGCATAGCCCGGCGTGTGGTCGGCCAGCAGGGCTTCCACCTCGGGCAGGCTGGTGGCCTGCAGCACGCGGTAGCCGCGCCGCTCAAACGAGCGGGTGAGCGTGCGCGCAAAGGCCTCGTCGTCTTCCACGATCAGCAGCAGGCGCCCATCGTCATCGTGTGCGTTGTCTTCGGTGTGCATGGCGGGTTGGAGCAAAAGACTCTCAGCCTCTCAGGTCTTGGTGCCGGGCAGGGCAACGGCTGCCAGCGGCAGCTCTATGGTCACTTGCGCCCCGCCCTCGGGCAGGTTGCGTGCCGCCACGCTGCCGCCCAGCGTGCGGGCCACATTGAGCACCAGGTACAGGCCCAGCCCGTGGCCGGGGCGGTTCTTGGTGGACTGGTACGGGGTTCCCAATTTGGCCAGCATGTCGGGTGCAAAACCAGGGCCCCGGTCCGTCACGGTGATGTTCAGCACATCGGCATTGCGCGTGACGGCCAAGCGCACCCAGTCGGGCGAGGCGTCGCGGGCATTGTCCAGCACGTTGAAAACCATCTGCTGCAGTGTGGTGTCCGACACCATGGGCGTGTCGGCGCCGAACTGGTTGTCGTATTCGAACGTGGGCATCGAGCGTGTGCCGCGCCATTCGCGTGCCAGCGCATCGACAAAGGTGCACACGGTGGTCTGCACCGACTCCTCGCCACGCGCCTCGCCCGCCGACAGCAGGATGCCGCTCACGATGCTCTTGCAGCGCTGCACCTGGGCCTGCATCTCGCGGATGTCCTCTTGCAGCGGGGTGTTGTCGGCTAGGCGCTTGTCGTGCTGCCAGTCGCCCAGGATCACGGCCAAGGTGGACAGCGGCGTGCCCAGCTCGTGCGCTGCGCCCGAGGCCAGCAGCCCCATGCGCACGATGTGTTCTTCTTCCACGCGGCGGCGGCGTGCGGCGGCCAGGCGCGCGTCGCGCTCGCGCAGGTTCAGGTTGATGCGGGTAATGAACACCACCACCAGTGTGGCGTTGAGCACAAAACACACCAGCAGGCCCAGCACATACAGGCTGGAAAGCCCCTGGTGCAGGTCCTGCGGCAGATCCAGCGGCAGGTGGTGCGTGGCCAGCACTGCAAAACACAGCAGCGTGATGACGACGATGGACCAGATGTAGGCCCCGCGCAGCAGCACGGCGCCGATGGTGATCTGCAGCAGGTACAGGAACACAAAGGGGTTGGTGGTGCCGCCGCTCAGGTACAGCTGCACGGTGAGCACGGCCACGTCGATCAGCAGGGCCAGGAACAGCTCGATGGTCCGCACCATGACCCCCGTGCGCAGCCGCAGCAGGCTCACCACGTTGAACATGGCCAGGCAGCCCACCACCAGCAGCATCTCGCGCAGCGGCAGGGTCAGGTTCAGGCTGTAGTGCGCCATCTCGATGGTGAACACCTGGCCCACCACGGCAATCCAGCGCAGCTCGATGAGCTGCTGCAGGTTCTTGATGCCCGCTGCTGCGTCGGCCGCACGCGGGCTGCGCTGCTGTTGCTGCGGCGGCGTGGCGGTGGGTTCTGCGCGCGGGGTGGGGGTCATGGGTGGTGGCTGGCGGGCTATGGGGCGCTGCGGGCATCGCGCAGGCGGCGCTCGTAGCGTGCCACATACCAGCCTGCGCCCGCAACCATGAGGGCCAGGCCATACCAGGTCAGTGCATAGACCAGATGGCTGTTGGAGAAGCGGACCACCGTCATGCCCGCGCGCGGCCAAGTGGACTCAGTCACCGGGGTGGGAGCGCTGCCCGGCGGTGGTGGCAACCCTGCATCGATGAAGAACGGGGCGGCCTGGGGCAGCTGCAGCGCGCGGCCCATGGCGGCAATATCGCGCGAATACCAGCGCTGCTCCGCCGGGGCATTGGTGCGCAGGAAGCCGCCGTCCGGCTCGCTCATGCGCAGCAGGCCCTGAATGGTTGCTGTGGTGGGAGCGGAGGCGGACAGGGGCGTGGCCAGCCACTTTGCGCGCTGCTCCTGCGGCACAAACCCCCGGTTCACCAGCACCTGGGTGCCATCGGCCAGCTGCAGGGGCGTCATCACCCAGAAGCCCGAGCCCAGATCGGTCAGGGCCTGGGCGAGCACGGTTTTCTCGGGCAGCCACTGGCCCTGTGCGGTGACGGGCAGGTATTCGTGGCTGGCTGCGCTGACCTGGGGCCACTCGGGGCTGGGGGGCATGGCCACGGGGGCCGCATGCACGCGCTGCTCCACGCGCTCGATCAGTGCAAGCTTCCAGGCGCGGCGCTGCACCTGCCAGGTGCCCAGCGCGGTGAAACCCAAAAACAAGGCGATGCCCACAACCGCGAGCACCGCCTGGCGAAGCCGCCGGGCCTGGGGCTTCGGGGCTGTGGGGTGGGACGGCATCAGGGCGTCGAGTGGCCCGGCGCCTCGTGCGTCGGTGGTGTGGGGGTGGGGTGCTCGGGCATCATGTTGGCGTTCATGTGGAACATCACCCACAGCGTGCCAGCGATGGCGATGGCCACGAACACCACGGTGAAGATGGTGGACAGCATGGTCCAGCCGCCTTCGACCTTGCCGTTCATGTGCAGGAAGTACACCATGTGCACCAGGATCTGCACCACGGCAAAGGCGCCCAGCACCAGCACGGCGGTGTTGCGGTCGGCAATCACCTTGGCCATGACCAGCCAGAAGGGGATGGCGGTGAGGATGACCGACAGCACAAAGCCGATCGTGTAGTCGCGCAGGCTGCTGTGGGGGCCCACGTCGCCATGTTGGTCGCCGTGGTCGCCATGGCCGTGGTGGTGGTGGTGGTCATGTCCGGCATGTGCCGTGTGTTGTGCGGCGCTCATTTACAGCACTCCCATCAGGTAGACAAAGGTAAAGACGCCAATCCAGACCACGTCCAGAAAGTGCCAGAACATCGACAGGCACATCAGGCGGCGCTTGTTTTCGTGGATCAGGCCGTGTTTGCCGATCTGCACCATCAGCACTACCAGCCAGATCAGGCCAAAGGTCACGTGCAGACCGTGGGTGCCCACCAGCGTGAAGAAGGCTGACAGGAAGGCGCTGCGCTGGGGCGTGGCGCCCTGGTGGATCAGGTGGGCGAATTCATAGAGTTCGAGGCCCAGGAAGCACAGGCCAAAAAAGCCCGTCACGGCCAGCCACACCAGCGTGCCCTTCACGTCGTTCTGCTGCTTGCGCAGCATGGCAAAGCCGAAGGTGATGGACGACAGCAGCAGGAAGGCCGTGTTGATGGCCACCAGCGTCAGGTCGAACAGCTGCGCACCGGTGGGGCCCGCCGCATAGCTGCGGCCCAGCACGCCATAGGTGGCAAACAGGGCGGCAAAGATGAGGCAGTCGCTCATCAGGTAGAGCCAGAAGCCCAGGGCCGTGCCGTTTTCGGGGTGAGGCTCGTGCGCGGGGTGGTACTGGCGCAGCGGCAGGGCTGCGCTTGCGGCGCCTGCCGCGCCAGGGGTGTAACGGATATCAGACATGGCTGGCGCGCAGTTGTTGGGTGCGGAGGTTTTCCGTCTCTGTCACTTCAGAGGCGGGAATGTAGAAGTCGCGCTTGTAGTTGAAGGTGTGGATGATGGACGCCAGGATCACGCCGACGAACGACACACCGGCCAGCAGCCACATGTGCCAGATCAGCGCAAAACCCAGCACCAGCGACAGCGCCGAGATGACCGCACCCGAGCCGGTGTTGGCGGGCATGTGGATGGGCGCAAAGCCGGTGAGCGGGCGCTGGTAGCCGTGTTTCTTCATGTCCCACCAGGCGTCGATTTCATGCACCACGGGTGTGAAGGCGAAGTTGTAGTTGGGCGGGGGCGACGAGGTGGCCCATTCCAGCGTGCGGGCGTCCCAGGGGTCGCCAGTCACGTCGCGCAGCTGGTCGCGTTTGAGGTAGCTCACCACCAGCTGGATCAGGAAGCAGGCGATGCCCGCAGCAATCATCGCGGCGCCGATGGCGGCGATCACGAACCAGATCTGCAGCGACGGGTCTTCAAAGTGGTTGGCACGGCGCGTGACGCCCATGAGGCCCAGCACATACAGCGGACCGAACGCCACCCAGAAGCCCACCACCCACAGCCAGAAGGAGCGCAGGCCCCAGGTGCGGTCGAGCTTGTAGCCGAAGGCCTTGGGATACCAGTAGTTGATGCCCGCGAACAGGCCGAACAACACACCGCCAATGATCACGTTGTGGAAGTGGGCGATCAGGAACAGGCTGTTGTGCAGCACGAAGTCGGCCGGGGGTACGGCCAGCAGCACGCCGGTCATGCCGCCGATGGCAAAGGTCACCATGAAGGCCACGGTCCACATCATGGGCAGCTCGAAGCGGATGCGGCCCTTGTACATGGTGAACAGCCAGTTGAAGATCTTCGCGCCCGTGGGGATCGAGATGATCATCGTGGTGATGCCGAAGAACGTGTTCACGCTCGCACCCGAGCCCATGGTGAAGAAGTGGTGCAGCCACACCAGATACGACAGGATGGTGATCACCACCGTGGCATAGACCATGGAGGTATAGCCGAACAGGCGCTTGCGGCAGAACGTGGCCACCACTTCAGAGAAGATGCCGAAGCAAGGCAGGATCAGGATGTAGACCTCGGGGTGGCCCCAGATCCAGATCAGGTTCACGTACAGCATGGGGTTGCCGCCCAGGTCGTTCGTGAAGAAGTTGGTGCCCGCGTAGCGGTCCAGCGACATCAGCACCAGGGCAGCCGTCAGCACGGGGAAGGACGCCACGATCAGCGCGTTGGTGCACAGGGCCGTCCAGGTGAACACGGGCATGCGCATCAGGTTCATGCCGGGGGCGCGCATCTTGATGATGGTGACGATCAGGTTGATGCCCGACAGCGTCGTGCCCACCCCTGCGATCTGCAGCGCCCAGATGTAGTAGTCCAGCCCCACGCCCGGGTTCTGCGCCCCCAGGTTCGACAGCGCCAGCCAGCCCGCGGTGGAGAACTCGCCCAGGAACAGCGACACCATCACCAGCACGGCACCGGCCGTGGTCATCCAGAAGCTGAAGTTGTTCAGGAACGGGAAGGACACGTCGCGCGCGCCGATCTGCAGCGGCACGAGGTAGTTCATCAGGCCCGTGACCAGTGGCATCGCCACGAAGAAGATCATGATCACGCCGTGGGCCGTGAAGATCTGGTCGTAGTGGTGCGGCGGCAGGTAGCCCATGTTGTCGCCAAAGGCCATGGCCTGTTGCAGGCGCATCATCACGGCGTCGGCAAAGCCGCGCAGCAGCATCACCAGGCCCAGGATCATGTACATGATGCCGATGCGCTTGTGGTCGATGCTGCAGATCCAGTCACGCCAGAGCGGGCCCCAGAGCTTGAATTTGGTGATGGCGGCCATCACGGCCAGGCCACCCAGCATGGTGGCGATGAAGGTCCACAGCACGATGGGCTCATGCGCCATCGGTATGGAGTCCCAGGTGATTCGGCCCAGGGCCCAATGCGGTTCGGTTACAACGGGTGAGGTGGACATGTTCGTCAGTCTCTTATGCGCGGATCATTGGCGGGAGAGGGTGCGGTCGTAGACCGTGGCGTGGCGCGCTTCGAGGGCAGCCACCACCTGGGCGGCGTTGTCCACGGTGCAGACGTCCTGGGGCAGGTTCAGGCCCTGGGCCTTCATGAAGGCCTCGCCGCCGCGCTCGTCGATGGACATCATGTGGTGCATGCACATCTTGCCGTCCTCGACGCAGCGGTTCAGCACCTTGTCGTACAGGCCGTCTTCCACGCTGGCAAAACGCTGCACGGGGTCGCGCTCGCTGGGCTTGACCAGGTCCAGGTAGGTCTGGCGCGTGAGCGGCTTGCCTTCGGACTTGTTCCGGGCCACCCACTGGTCGAAGTCGCCCTGGCTCAGGCCATGGAACTTGAACGTCATGCCCGAGAAGCCCGAGCCGCTGTAGTGCGATGACATGCCCTTGTACACGCCGGGCTGGTTGATCACGGCGTTCAGTTCGGTCTGCATGCCGGGCATGGCGTAGATCATGCCGGCCAGGTCGGGCACGTAGAACGCGTTCATGGTGGACGTGGCCGTGAGCTTGAACAGAATGGGGCGGTCTACCGGCGCGGCCAGTTCGTTCACCGTGGCAATGCCCAGTTCGGGGTAGAAGAACAGCCACTTCCAGTCCATGGCCACCACCTGCACCTCCAGCGGCGTGGACTGCGCATCCAGCGGCTTGGTGGCCGAGATGCGGTCCAGCGGGCGGTAGGGGTCGAGCTTGTGGGTGCCGATCCAGGTCAGCGCGCCCAGGGCGATGATGATCAGGAGGGGCACCGTCCAGATCACCAGCTCCAGCGAGGTGGAGTGGTGCCAGTCGGGGTCGTAGTCGTCTTCGGTGTTGGCGGTGTTGTTCTGGCGGTACTTCCAGGCAAACCACAGGGTCAGGGCAATCACCGGCACGATGATGATCAGCATCAGCAGCGTGGCCTGGATGACCATATGGCCTTGCTGCGCAGCGATGTCGCCTGCGGGGTTGAGGACGACCGCCTTGCTGCAGCCAGCCAGGCTGCCCAGGGCAGCGATGGCGGCCAGCCAGGTGGGCACGCGGGAGAGGGATAGTTTGGGCATGTGGAAGCGCAATCGGGGCGTTTAATTACGGGTAAACGCGGATAACGAAGTGCCGCTGAATGTAATAGCCCTAGCGAATTTGTACATTGGACATTTTGTCCAAGGTCAACGAGGCTTGCCCCAATTTGGTGCGTCGAGGGGCGTTGTCCCGCAGTCAGATCAGTAAAACCGCACTTGTGGGCGGTTCGACTTGCGTGTAGAACGGTGTTGTCTTATTCACACAACGACAAGGAGCCTTGTTCATGAGCAGCCCCGCCTCTGCCACCTACCCTGCGGCCGGTTTTGAAGAAAGCCCCGCCTCTCTCTCGCGGGCTGATACGCATGAAGACGTCACCCCCAGCGAAATCGCTGTGGGCGTGATCATTGGACGTTCGTCCGAGTACTTCGACTTTTTCGTTTTCGGGATCGCCTGCGTTCTCGTCTTCCCGTCCTTTCTGTTCCCCTTCCTGTCGCGCCTGGACGGCACGCTGATGGGCTTTGCGCTGCTGGCGGTCGCTTTTGTCGTGCGCCCGGTGGGCACGGCCATCTCCATGGCCATCCAGCGACGCTGGGGCCGGGGCACCAAGCTGACTGTGGCGCTCTTCCTGCTGGGCGTGTGCACGGTGGGCATGGCGTTTTTGCCCGGCTACAAGGACGTGGGCCTGACGGCCGTGGTGGCGCTGCTGATCCTGCGCGTTGGCCAGGGGCTGGCGCTTGGCGGTTCGTGGGACGGCTTGCCATCGCTGCTGGCCATGTCGGCCCCCAAGGAGCGCCGGGGCTGGTACGCCATGATCGGCCAGCTGGGCGCCCCGCTGGGGTTTGTGCTGGCGGCGAGCCTGTTTGCCTACCTGTACAGCAGCCTCTCCGTGCAGGAGTTCCTGGCCTGGGGCTGGCGATATCCCTTCTTTGTGGCCTTTGCCGTGAACGTGGTGGCCCTGTTTGCGCGCCTGCGCCTAGTGGTGGGGCAGTCGTACTCTGAACTGCTCAAGGACCGGGAACTGCAGCCCGTGCCCGTGAGCCGTGTCATGCGCGATGAAGGCAGCAATGTGCTGCTGGGCGCGTTTGCGGCGCTGGCCAGCTTTGCGCTGTTCCACCTGGTCACGGTGTTCCCGCTGTCGTGGATCACGCTGTATTCCGAGCAGCCCGTCACCCAGATCCTGGGCGTACAGATCGTGGGTGCCTTCCTGGCTGCGGGCGCCATCATGGTGTCCGGCTGGCTGTCGGACCACCTGGGCCGCCGCAAGCTGCTGGGCGGCATGGCGGTGCTGATTGGCGTGTTCAGCTTCATGGCACCCGTTCTGCTCAACTCCGGCGAGGTGGGCAGCACCATGTTCCTGCTGCTGGGCTTTGTGCTGCTGGGCCTGTCGTATGGCCAGGCCTCCGGCACCGTGACGGCCAATTTCTCGCCCCAGTACCGCTACACCGGCGCCGCCTTGTCTGCCGACCTGGCCTGGATCATCGGCGCCGCTTTTGCGCCCCTGGTAGCCCTGTACCTCTCGGCCCAGTTTGGCCTGCTGGCCGTGACGGTGTACCTGCTGTCGGGCGTGGCCTGCACGTTGGGGGCGCTGAACCTGAACCGGCGCATGGAGCGGCGGGATCGGTAAAAGCCTGATGAAGGCCGTCCAAGTGATTTGCTACTCTATTGATAGCTGCTTGGGCTTGCCCATCAGGCGGTAGAGGCCAAAAAAGGCTTGTAAAAACGCCCGGTAACTGCCGGGCGTTTTGGTTTCTGGATGGGGCGACGCGCGATGCGGTGTCAGGGCTTTGCCAAAAAAAACCAGCCCGAACGGCTGAGGCGGTGGAGGGCAATCCCGCCTGCGTCAGTCCTGGGGCCTGAAACCGATGGTCAGCGAAGACGGCACCCGCCCATCCACATCGCGTGGCAGGGTCTCTGTCTTGTCCAGCGCGCGCAGCACGGCGTCGTCCCAGGCCTTGTTGCCGCTGGGCTGCACCAGGCGCTTGCCCACAATGGTGCCGTCGGGCGACAGGCGCACCTCGACCTCGGCGCGTGGGTTGCCGGAGATGGCGTCCGGGTACACGATGTTGGGCTTGACCTTGGCCGCGACCTTGCCACCGTAGCTGCCCGAGGGGCCCGCGCTGCGCTGGGCCGTGCCTGTGGCGTTTTCGGCTCCAGTGGCACCTGCCATGCCCTGGATGCGGCGCATGTTGTCTTCGCGCATCTTGGCCAGCTGCTTTTCTTCCGCTTCTGCCTTGCGCTTGGCGGCCTCTTCGGCCTTGCGCTTGTCTTCGGCCAGTTTTTTCTGCTTGTCCTGCTCGGCCTTCTTCTGCTCGGCCAGTTGCTTTTCGCGCTGTTCCTTGTCTTTTTCCTTCTGCAGGCGTTCCTTCTTTTCCTGCTCCAGGCGGTCGCGGCGTTCTTCTTCCTTGCGTTCGCGTTCGCGCTTCTCACGCTCCTGCTGCTGTTCGCGGGCTTTCTTTTCCTGCTCCAGGCGTTTCTTCTCGCGTTCGATGGCGATGTCGGCCTCGCGCGTGTCGGGCGGCTGCACGGCGCGCACGGGCGGCGGTGGAGGCGGGGGCGGAACAACCGGTTCTGGCGTGGGGGGCGGTGGTGGGGGCGCCGGGGGCTCCACCGCACGCGCTGCGGCCTGGGTGGGCACGGCGGCCCACAGTTCAGCCTCGACGGCGGGCTGGTCGGCCGTGTTCTTCCAGTTCACGCCCCAGGTCAGCGCACCGATCAGCACCGCGTGCACCAGCACCGCCAGCGTGATGGCGCGCAGGCGCGCCGGAGGGCGGGGCGGGGCAAACTGGTCGCGGTCGGTATGGGCTTGCATGGGCGTGAGAGCGGCGCGCGGGGACGAGGTTCAACCGCCTTGTTTGACGGAAAGGCCCACGCGCTGCACGCCTGCCTTCTGCAAGGCATCCATGGCCTTCACCACGGTTTCGTATTGCACGCCCTTGTCGGCGCTGATGACCACCGCGCTGGCGCTGTCGGCACCCTGGGCCTTCTGCCAGCGGCTCGCGGCGTCACCGATCTCGCGCTGGTTCAGGCTGCGGGTGGCTTCAGGTGTCTTGAACTGCAGCGTGCCGTCCTTGTTCACGATGACCTGCGCGACGACCTTGGGCATGTTCTTGCCCTTGCCGACGCTGGGTACATCGACCACGCCCGGCGTGAGCATGGGCGCCGTCACCATGAAGATGATGAGCAGCACCAGCATCACGTCGATGAAGGGCACCATGTTGATCTCGTTGATGGTGCGGCGGCCTCGGCCGCGGGATGCCATGGCGGGCATGGGGCGCCTCCCGGATCAGTGGCCCGAGGCCGTGTGGCCCGAGGACACGGGCTGCGCGCCCAGGTTGCGCTGCAGGATGTTGGAGAACTCCTCGATGAAGGTCTCCTGATGCGTGGCCACGCGGTCGATGTCGCGTGCAAAGCGGTTGTAGGCGATAACAGCAGGGATGGCGGCAAACAAGCCGATGGCGGTGGCCACCAGCGCTTCGGCAATACCGGGTGCCACGGTGGCCAGCGTGACCTGCTCCATGCCCGCAAAGCCGGTGAACGCATGCATGATGCCCCACACCGTGCCGAACAGGCCCACGTAGGGCGACACGGAGCCGACGGAGGCCAGGAACGAAAGGCTGGACTCGACCACGTCCATCTCGCGCTGGAAGCTCGCACGCATCGCGCGGCGGGCGCCATCGAGCAAGGTGCCGGGGTCCACGATGCGGCGCTCGCGCAGCTTCTGGTACTCGCGCATGCCGCTGGCAAAAATGCGTTCCATAGGGCCGGCCTGCTTGGCGTTTTGCGCGGCAGCGGCATACAGGTCGTTCAGGCTGGTGCCCGACCAGAACTCGCGCTCGAAATCCTCGTTCAGGGTCTTCACGCGCTTCAAGGCAAACAGCTTGCGGAAGATGGCCGCCCAGCTGGCCACCGACACGCCCAGTAGCAGCAGCATCACGAGTTGCACCACCCAGCTGGCGTGCAGCACCAGGGAGATGATGGACATGTTTTGGGAGTTCATGGTGTGAGTTGTTCCAGAAGGGTGCTGGGGATTCTTGCAGGGCGCATCGTGGCGGCATCGACCCATCCGATACGGATGGTGGCTTCGGACAGCAAGGTGGGGGGCTGGTCAGTCATCTGCTCTTGTTTCAGGAGCGCCTGCTGCACTATTGTCAACGATGCCCGGCCTGCGTCCTGCAGGGCGGCGGTAACAATGAGTTCGTCGTCCAGCCGCGCGGGGCGGTGGTAGCGCAGCTGCGCATCGGTTACGACAAACATGCCGCCGGTTTGTTCCCGCAAGCTTTGCTGGCCCACGCCCAGCGAGCGCAGCCACTCGGTGCGCGCGCGCTCGAAGAACTTGAGGTAGTTGGCGTAGAACACGATGCCACCGGCATCGGTGTCCTCCCAGTAGATGCGGATGGGGAACTCGAACGCCATCGTGTCAGCCGAGCAGCGTGCGCAACCGCGCCACGGACTCTTCCAGCTGTGCCATTGAGTTGGCGGTGGAGAAACGGATGAAACGCTCGGGCTCGGCCGTGCCGAAGTCGCGGCCTGGCGTGACGGCGATGTGGGCGCGGCGCATGAGCTCGAACGCAAAGTCCCAGCTGCCGGTCACGCCCAGACGCTGCGCTGCCTGCGTGCAGTCGGCCCACGCGTAGAAGGCGCCATCGGGCATCACGGGCACGGTCAGGCCCAGCGACTGCAGCGCGGGGATGAAGAAGTCGCGCCGCGCCTTGAACTCGGCGCGGCGACGTTCGTATTCGGCAATGCTCTCGGCCTCGAAGCAAGCCAGGGCAGCGTGCTGCGACACGGTGCTGGCGCAGATGAAAAGGTTCTGCGCCAGGCGTTCCACCACGGGCACCATGGCCTCGGGCACCACCATCCAGCCCAGGCGCCAGCCGGTCATGTTGAAGTACTTGCTGAAGCTGTTGATGCTGATGATGTTGTCGTCAATCGCCAAGGCCGTGTGGCCGAATTCTTCTTCGTACGACAGGCCCAGGTAGATCTCGTCGATCATCGTGATGCCGTCGTGCGATCGCACCACGTCATGGATGCGGCGCAGCTCATCGGGCGCAATCGAGGTGCCGGTGGGGTTGGAGGGCGAGGCCAGCAGCACGCCGCGCGTTTTGTCATTCCACGCCGCACGCACCTTGTCGGCGCTCAGCTGGTAGCGCTCGGCCGCCGTGGTGGGCAGCAGCACGGCCTTGCCTTCTGCGGCGCTCACAAAGTGGCGGTTGCAGGGGTAGCTCGGGTCCGGCATCAGGATCTCGTCGCCCGACTCGATGAGCGCAAGGCACGCGAGTTGCAGCGCGGCCGAAGCGCCGGCCGTGACCACGATGCGGCGCGCAGGCACGTTGACCCCAAAGCGGCTCTGGTACCAGCCGCTGATGCGCTCGCGCAGCGCATCCAGCCCCAGCGCGTTGGTGTACTGCGTGGCGCCGCTGTGCACGGCGCGCGCGGCAGCCTCCTGCACCAGGGGCGGCGCGGTGAAGTCCGGTTCGCCGATGTTCAGGAAGATCATCGGCTCGCGCGTGCCAGCCACCTCGCGGGCCAGGGCCTGCGCGGCCTTGGCCACTTCCATCACATAGAACGGTTCAATGCGCTCGGCGCGCGTGGAAAACTTCATGGCAAAGGCATCCTGCCCAGACTGGGCGTGGGGGCGTGGAGAGAGAAAACAGTGGAGCGGCCCCGACCGCACCGGTGGGGCCGGTGCGGGGTCAGGCAGCGCCTGCGCCTGCAGCCTTGTCGGCCGCCACTTCCACGGCGCGCAGCTTCGGTGCCAGGCCGTTGAGCACGGCGTTCACGTACTTGTGGCCATCGGTACCGCCGAACTCCTTGGCGAGTTCGATGCACTCGTTGAGGACCACACGCCACGGCACATCGAGGCAATGCTGAAACTCGTACACCCCGATCCACATCGTGGCGTGCTCGATGGGCGAAATCTCGACCATCTTGCGGTCCAGCAGCGGGGTGATGAGTGCGTCCATCTCGGCCGCGTTGGCGATGCAGCCGTGCAGCAGCGCGTCGTAGTGCACCGAGTCGGCCTTGTGAAAGCCTGCCAGGTCGCGCGTGAACGCGTCGATGGCATGGGCGTCGTTGCCGCCCACCAGGTGCTGGTAGAGCGCCTGCAGCGCAAATTCGCGCGCGCGGCTGCGGTTGGATTTGGAGGCCGCCTTGCGCGTGCCCGTGCTCTTCAGGCCGGTGCGGCTCTGCTTGGGCGGGCGGGGCGACGAAGGCGTGGTGGGGGTGTTTTCGCTCATGACAGCTCGTCCAGCAGGTTGGCCATTTCCACTGCCACGCGGGCAGCGTCGGTGCCCTTCTCGGTCTGGCGGGCAATCGCCTGTTCGAGGTTTTCGGTGGTGATGATGGCGTTGGCAATCGGGATCTGGTAGTCCAGCGACAGGCGGGTGACGCCTGCACCGGACTCGTTGGCGACCAACTCGAAGTGGTAGGTCTCGCCACGGATGATGCAGCCCAGCGCGATCAGCGCGTCGAACTCATCGCTTTCAGCCATGGCCTGCAGGGCCACGGGCACTTCGAGTGCGCCGGGAACCAGCACATGCTTGATGTGTTTTTCTTGCACACCCAGGGCCAGCAGCTCTGCGCGGCAGGCGGCGGCCAGGGTGTTGGTGATGCCTTCATTGAAGCGGGCCTGCACGATGCCGATGTGCAGCTTCTTGCCGTCCAATTTGTCTGCGGTGCCTTTGTCTGCGCCAAACATAGTCGTAGTCCTGTTCTTTTATTCTTTGGGGATAAAACCGGTGATTTCGAGGCCGTAGCCCGCCATGCTGGGCATGCGGCGCGGCTGGCCCATGAGGGCCATCTTGTGCACGCCACATTCGCGCAGGATCTGCGCGCCTACGCCGTAGGTGCGCAGGTCCATGCGGCCGCGCTCGGGGGCCTGCGCTGCACGGGCCGTGCCTTCGAACTGGGCCAGCAGCTGGGCGGCGGTTTCGCCGCAGTTCAGCAGCACCGCCACGCCCTTGCCTTGTTTGGCGAGGTATTGCAGGCTGGTGTCCAGCCCCCACGAGTGCATGGAGCGGTTGATTTCGAGCGCGTCGAACACCGACAGCGGCTCGTGCACACGCACGGGTACCACGTCGTCGGCGCTCCACTGGCCCTTGACCAGCGCCAGGTGCACGGCCTGGCTGGGCTTGTCGCGAAACGCGTGGGCGGTGAATTCGCCGTATGCGGTCTGCAGCGTGCGCGTGCCGACCTTTTCCACCAGCGACTCGTTGCGGCTGCGGTATTCGATCAGGTCGGCGATGGTGCCGATCTTGAGGCCATGCTCTGCCGCAAACAGCTGCAGATCGGGCAGGCGGGCCATGGTGCCGTCGTCCTTCATGATCTCGCAGATCACCGATGCGGGGCTGCAGCCCGCCATGGCGGCCAGGTCGCAGCCGGCTTCGGTATGGCCTGCGCGCATCAGCACGCCGCCGTCCACTGCCTGCAGGGGGAAGATGTGGCCGGGTTGGACCAGGTCGGTGGGCTTGGAGTTGCGGTCCACCGCCACCTGCACGGTGCGGGCACGGTCGGCTGCCGAGATGCCGGTGGTCACGCCCTCTGCCGCCTCGATGGAGACCGTGAACGCGGTGCTGTACACGGTGCCGTTGCGCGCGGCCATGGGCGGCAGCTTGAGGAACTCACAGCGCTCGCGCGAGAGCGTCAGGCAGATCAGGCCCCGGCCGAAGCGGGCCATGAAGTTGATCGCCTCCGGCGTGACATGGTCGGCGGCCAGGACGAGGTCGCCTTCGTTTTCGCGGTCTTCTTCATCCACCAGGATGACGATGCGCCCGGCGCGCATCTCGGCCACGATGTCCTCGACGGGCGAGATCGGCACGGGGGTGAGGGGGGTGTTCATGGAAGGTTGGGGCTTTCTGTGGGAGCCTCTGGCGGCTTGCCAGCTGGCGGTGTGCTGCAGCACAGGTTCCCGTGGCCGGGGGCAGCTGCTGTGCCCCCAAGAAACCGCCCCAAAGAACATGCGATGCGGCGCTGCCGCACGTCAAAGGGGCATCGTGCCCCAAAACCTTGGATTTTAGTGCACCGGGGCTGGTTGCGTGCCTGAAAGGCGCGGCCCCTGACGCAGATCAGATGGCGCTGCCCTGCAACACCACGTCCGACGTGGGGTAGGCCACGCAGGGCAGCACGCAGCCTTCTTCCTTTTCTTCGGCCGTGAGGCCCGGCCATTCGATGGCGTAGCGCACGGTGCCTTCGACCAGCTGGCCCAGGCAGGTGCGGCAGGTGCCGTTGCGGCAGGAGCTGGGCCAGTCGATGCCGCCTTGCTCCATGGACAGCAGCAGCGGCTGCTCGGGCCAGGCGTCGCACTGGGTGCCATCGGGCTCGACCTTGGCGATGAAGAAAGGGGCGGCGGTGGGTGTCGTCATGGGCGTGTCTTTTCAGGGTTGGTGGGCGGCGTGGGTCCACACCAGCAGCAGGTTGTTGGCGGGCATGGCGTGCCGCGCGGCCAGTTGCAGGCCGGCCTGGGCGGCCACGGTTGTTACGTCTTCGATGCGTCGAATGCCCCAGGCGGCGTCTTGGGCACGCAGGCTGGCGTCAAAGGCCAGGTTGCCCGGTGCGGTAGGGATACCGTCTTCGAGGTAGGGGCCATACGTGACGAGGCGGCCGCCCGGTGCCAGGTGCCGCGCCGCGCCCTGCATCAGCCCGGCGCAGCAGGCCCAGGGGGCGATGTGCAGCATGTTGGCGCAGTAGACCAGGTCAAACGATGCGGCTACGAATGCCGGGCCCTCGCTGGGCCAGCGGTCGTGCAGTACGTCCAGCCGCCGGGGCTCCCGCACGTTGCGGGCACCGGCCTGCGCGGCCCACCCGGTGATGGAGCCAAAGTGGGTGTCCTGCAAGTCGGTGGGCTGCCAGGTCCAGCCGGGCAGGGCGGCGGCAAAGTGCGCGGCATGTTGGCCGGTGCCACTGGCGATCTCCAGCGCCGCCCCCGCTGGCGCAAGCAGGGCCAGCAGCTGCGCCAGGATGGGTCCCTGGTTGCGTTCTGCGGCAGGGCTGTGCTGGAGGAGGGCGTTGGACATGGATATTTTTGGCCGTTTGCGCTCGTCTATCAAGCGCCTTTAGCTATCAAATGAGGAGCGTTTGTGGTTGTGCCGGAGTGCAATGTACTGCAGATACCCTGCCCGGCGGAGTGCCTGTTTTTTAAGCGGTGCAAGGATATTCCTTGCAAATCAAGCACTTAAGCTTGTCATACAAGGCTTGTTCACAGTTATCCACAAGATTGTCCAGCGCCGGGTGGGATAACCGGGGTGCGGCGGGGCATGGCTGTGGGTGGCTGGCCCGAGACTGGAGAGTGTCTGCTGGGTGCCTGTTTTTTGATCAATGCAAGGATATTCCTTTTAAATCAATCACTTATCCACTTCATACAGGGCTTGTCCAACGTTATCCACATGATTGTCCAGTGCAGAAAGGGATAACCGCTGCTGGCTTTTGAGGGGTTGCTTAAAAAATATGCAATGCGGGGTGTGTCCTTACAAATCAAGCACTTGGAGTTGTCATACAGGACTTGCCAAAACTTATCCACATGATTGTCCAGCGGCAGCAGGGATAACCCACAAGCGGTGGTTCAGGCCGTGACCTTGACGTCTTTCCAGAACGCCACGCGGCCCCGGATTTCTTCGGCCTCGGGTTTGGGGTCGGGGTAGAACCAGGCGGCATCGGGGTGCATTTCGCCGTTGATCAGCAGCGACAGGTAGCTGGCCTGGCCTTTCCAGGCGCACATGGTCTTGTGGTTGCTGAAGGTGAAAAACTCGCGCTTGAGTGCGCTTTCGGGGAAGTAGTGGTTGCCTTCGACCACCACGGTGTCATCGCTCTCGGCGATGACGACGCCGTTCCAGGTTGCTTTCATGGGGTTTCTTTTCCTTTTCTTCGGGGCTTGTTTGCGGGGAGATACCTTACTCGATTGGCTTCTTTTGGGGAGGACTTGGTTGGCTGCTTGCTTGTGTTGATGGCGGAGACCCGGCCTCCGTCCGTCAAACAAGCACGTCGCCACAACCAGCACACAAAGCAAGCCCCCCAGTCACCTGCGCAACCCCCGCTACCCCCCATCTCGCTTAAAGTCCCACGCGCAGCGTGCCCTCCCGGCACCCAGTCCCCTCTTTGCACAACACAACCAACTAACTAACAACAGGAGAAGCTCACATGGGTATCGACTTCCAAGGCCGCGTGGCCATCGTCACAGGCGCAGGCGGGGGCCTGGGCCGCCAGCACGCACTGGCGCTGGCCGCGCGCGGCGCCAAGGTGCTGGTCAATGACCTGGGCGGCGCGGTGGACGGCAGCGGCGGCACGGTGACGGCCGCGCAGGCTGTGGTCGACGAGATCCGCGCTGCGGGCGGCGAAGCGCTGGCCAATGGCGCGTCCGTCACCGACTTTGCCGCCGTCGAAGCCATGGTGCAGCAGGCCATCGACGCCTGGGGCCGGGTGGACATCCTGGTCAACAACGCCGGCATCCTGCGCGACAAGTCGTTTGCCAAGATGGACATGGCCGACTTCCGCCTGGTGGTGGATGTGCACCTGATGGGCGCGGCCCACTGCTGCAAGGCAGTGTGGCCGCACATGGTCGCGCAGCAGTACGGCCGGATCGTGATGACAACCTCGTCCACCGGGCTGTACGGCAATTTCGGCCAGGCCAACTACGGTGCGGCCAAGCTGGCGCAGGTGGGGCTGATGCAGACGCTGTCCATCGAAGGTGCCAAGAACAACATCCGTGTGAATGCGCTGGCGCCCACGGCCGCCACGCGGATGACCGAAGACCTGTTCCCCAAGGACATGCTCGACGCCCTGCGCCCCGAGTCCGTGGTGCCCGCCATGCTGGTGCTGGCGCACGAAAGCGCGCCCACGCGCACCGTCCTGTGCGCGGGCGGTGGCAGCTTCGAGGCGGCCCACATCACGCTCACGCAGGGCATCCACCTGGGGACTGGCGCTGACGTGCCCGAGCAACTTGCGGCCCGCCTGGCCGAGGCGACCGAGCGCGCGGGCGAACAGGTACCACAAAGTGGCGCTGCACAGGGAACCAGCGAAATAGGAAAGGCCATGGCCGCAAGGGCTTGATTTCCCCAAAGGCGGGCCAGCGCTCAACGTGCTAAGTTCCGGGCCGACAGAAGTTGGATCGGTATAAACATATGAGCAAACTGCACGAGAGACTGGCCGCCTATCCGGCGGATGCCCTGGGGGGGATTCGCCGCGGCATTGAAAAGGAAGGGCTGCGCGTGCTGCCCACGGGCGGCCTGGCGCTTACGCCCCACCCGCTGGCGCTGGGCTCTGCGCTCACGCACCCGCTGATCACTACCGACTACAGCGAATCGCAGCTCGAACTCATCACTGGCGCCCACAAGGGTGTGCAGCAGTGCCTGGATGAGCTGACCGAGGTGCACCAGTTCGTGCACCGCACCCTCAAGGACAGCGGCGGCGAGCTGCTCTGGGCCTCCAGCATGCCTTGCGGCCTGCCCACGGACGAGACGATCCCGATCGGCCGCTACGGCAGCTCCAACGTGGGCCGCGCCAAAAGCGTGTACCGCATGGGCCTGGGCCACCGATATGGGCGGCGCATGCAGACCATTTCAGGCATCCACTACAACTGGTCGCTGTCCGGCGTGACGAGCGAGCAGTATTTCTCGCTCATCCGCAACTTCCGCCGCCACGCGTTTGTGCTGCTGTACCTGTTTGGCGCCTCGCCCGCGCTGTGCCCCTGTTTTGTGGAAGGGCGCCAGCATGGCCTGCAGCAGATGGAGGGCGGCAGCGCGCTGTACCTGCCCCACGCCACCTCGCTGCGCATGGGCCGCCTGGGCTACCAGAGCGATGCCCAGGCCACGCTGGCCGTGAGCTACAACGGCCTGACCGGCTACGCCAACTCGCTGCACGAGGCGCTGACCAAACCCTACCCGGCTTATGAAACCGTGGGGGTGCGCAACCCGGGGGGCGACTACAACCAGCTGGGCACCAGCCTGCTGCAGATCGAGAACGAGTTCTACGGCACCATCCGCCCCAAGCGCACCGTGCGCACGGGCGAGCGCCCGCTGCACGCCTTGCGCGAGCGCGGCGTGGAGTATGTGGAGGTGCGCCTGATGGATCTGGACCCCTTCGTGCCCGTGGGCATCACGGCATCCACCATGCGCCTGCTGGACGTGTTTTTGCTGCACTGCCTGCTGTCCGACAGCCCGCCGGACACGCCCGCCGAAATCGCCGAGCTCAAGCAGAACCAGCACCTTACTGCCGAGCGCGGCCGCGAAAGTGGCCTGCACCTGACGCGCAACGGCCAGAGCGTGCTGCTGACCGACTGGGGCAGCGAGGTGCTGGCCGCCTGCGAGCCCCTGGCCGCTGCGCTGGATGCCACCCATGGCACGGGCGACTACAGTGCCGCGCTGCGCGATGCCCGCGCGCTCATGGCCGCGCCCGAGCGCACCCCGTCGGCCCGCGTGCTGGACCACATCACGCAGCACCACCACCACAGCTTCGAGTCCTTTGCGCGCCAGCAGTCCATCGCTGCGCGGGACGCGCTGCTGGGTCTGCCCTGGTCGGACGCGCAACAGGCCCGCTACATGGCCATGGCCGCAGAGTCCATCGCTGCGCAGAAAGCCATCGAGGCGGCGGACACGCTGCCGTTCGAGGAATGGCGCGAGCAGTACATGGCGGTGAAGGAACTGGGCTGACGCAAGAAGCTGCAGGCGTCAACTTCTGCAGGCGCTCTGCAGATGCATTTGCTGCAAATTTAATAGCTTGAACCGCTTGCCCATCAGGCGGTAGAGGCTAATTTGGCTTGATTTTTTAGCCTTGCAACTGCAGCAGGGCCTCCTGGCGCCAGTATTCCGCCGCGTCCAGAAACCCCTCCCACACGCAGCCATTGCAGCCCCGGCCGCAGCAGGTGGTGGGCTCGGGCGGCGGGGTGCGCAGGGTGATCCCGAGTTCTTCGGCGCGCTGTTGCAAGGCGACAAACAGGGCCTGGGCCGAGGCGCCGTCCACGGCGCGGGCCGGGGCGGTGAAGCCATCTGCTGCCATGGTTGGTGTCACGGCTGGTGGCGTCCGGCCTGGGCGCGGCGCACGCCGTACAGCACCCCGAACCCAATGCCCAGCACCAGCGCGAACCAGCCCACCAGGGTGGCTTGCGCCATCAGCTCGCGCACGCTGTCCGAGCGGGCGACGTACGGCGCCAGCAGGATGACCAGGCCAATCAGGGCGCAGGTCACGCCCTTGAACAGCAGCTCCTTGTCGGCCTTGCGGGCGGCGGCGTTGCGGTGTTTGTCGGTGGGTGCGGGCATGGCAGAAAAAGCGCTGTGGCGGGTGGCGGCAAAGAGCGCGATTATCCTTGCCACCCTCCGACAGTCTTAAAAACACAAGAAAGTACCCCCGCATCATGGCCATCCAGTGGTTCCCCGGTCACATGCACCTGACCAAGAAAGCCATCACCGAACGCATCAAGGACATTGATGTGGTGATCGAGGTGCTGGACGCGCGCCTGCCCGGCTCCAGCGACAATCCGCTGCTGGCCGAAATCACGGGCCACAAGCCCACGCTCAAGGTGCTCAACAAGCAGGATGTGGCCGACCCCGAGCGCACAGCCCTGTGGGTGGACTGGTACAACGCCCAGAGCGACACGCGCGCCGTGCCGCTCGATGCGTCCGACGCCGCGCCCGCGCGCAAGCTCATCGACGCCTGCCACCTGCTGTCGCCCAACCGGGGCGGCATGGCCAAGCCCATGCGCGTGCTGATCTGCGGCGTGCCCAACGTGGGCAAGTCCACGCTGATCAACACGCTCAGCAACAAGCGCCAGGCCAAGACGGGCGACGAGGCGGGCATCACCAAGCTGGAGCAGCGCATCACCCTGGCCGACGACTTTTACCTGTGGGACACGCCCGGCATGCTGTGGCCACGCATCATCGTGCCCGAAAGTGGCTACAACCTGGCCGCCAGCGGCGCCGTGGGCCGCAATGCGTATGACGAAGAGCTGGTGGCGCTGGAGCTGCTGCGCCGCCTGCAGCAGCACTATGCCCCGCTGTTGGAGGCGCGCTACAAGCTGGGCCTGCCCGCCGGGGCCATGGCGACCATGCAGGACGACGAACTGCTGGAAGCCATTGGCCGAAAACGCGGCGCCATGCTGGGCGGTGGCCGGGTCAACCTGCAGAAGACGGCCGAGATCGTGATGACCGACTTCCGCTCGGCCATCCTGGGCCGCATCACGCTGGAGACGCCCGCTGAGTTTGAGGCTTGGCGCGCCGCGGGCCTGGCCGAAGACGCCAAACGCCAGGCCAAGAAAGACGCGCGTGCCAAGGCCAAGGGCAAAGGCTCGGGCGTGCGGGAACCGGCCCCGGGCAGCGAAGACAGCGCAGACTGACCTTGCCCCCAAGGGCCCTGGGCAAGGCCCGCAGCCCTGTTGCAGGCGCGCCGCCGCAGGCATTTTGCGGGTAGGCGTTTGCGAAAGCTGCGGTTACGATGGTTCCTTCCCCCCTCTACCCGTTGCCATGGCCGAAGCTTCTGCTGTTCCGTTGCCTGACTACGAAGATGCCATCACGCGCAACCTGGTGCGGGTGGCAGGCTGGGCCGTGATGCTGCTGGCGGGCACCATCGGTGTGCTGCTGATGTTCGACGAACCCATGGCGCCGGTGCGCGTGGGGCTGAACTTTGTGGCGTCCTTGGTGGGGGCTGCAACGCTGTGGCTCGCAAGCCGCCAGCGCTGGAAGCAGGCCACCCATTTGCTGGTGTGGGGCGTGTGGGTGTCGGTGTCGCTGGTGGCGGCCCGCAATGGCGGCGTCAACGGCCCCAACCTGCTCAACTACCCCGTGATCATTGTGCTGGCGGGCTGGCTGCTGGGGGGGCGCGCCACGATCACGCTGGTGGGGCTCACGGCACTGCTGTTCCTGGGTTTTATCTGGGCCGACATCCTGGGCATGTTCAAGCCGGTGCAGGTGGCCAACCGTGTGGCCGGGGCCGTGTACCTGGCGGGCATCCTGGTGCTCACGGCTGCGGCCACGCTGCTTTCGCGCCGCAGCTACATGAGCCGTGTGCAGGAGGCGCAGCGCACGGCCGCCAACCTCGCGGCCAGTGAGGCCTCGTTGCGCAAGCTGCTGCGGGCCGTGGAGCAGAGCCCCGAGGCCATCGTCATCACCGACCTGCGCGAAGACATCGAATACGTGAACGACGCCTTCGTGCGCCGCACGGGCTACGAACGCGAAGAAGTGGTGGGCCGCGCGTCGGCCGAGTATTCAAGCAACGGCCTGGCGCCCGCGCAGCGCGAGGGCCTGCGCACCACCCTGGCCCGGGGCGACAGCTGGGCGGGCGAGCAGGTCAACTACCGCAAGGACGGGCAGGCGCTGATCGAGTCGGTGGTGGTGGCCCCGATCCGCCAGCCCGACGGCCGCGTGAGCCACTACGTGGAACTCAAGCAGGACATCACCGAGCGCAAGCGCGCGGCCGACGAGATCCACCGCCTCGCGCATTTCGACAGCCTCACCGGCCTGCCCAACCGCTCCACGCTGATGGAGCGGCTGCAGACCCTGCACGGCCGCGCGGGCCGCCCGCCCTCCATGCAGCACGCGCTGCTGCTGCTGGACCTGGACCGCTTCACCACCTTCAACGACGCGCGTGGCAGCGAGATGGGCGACCGCCTGCTGTGCGCCGTGGCCCTGCGCCTGTCCGAGATCCTGCCCGCCCAGAGCCTGCTGGTGCGGGTGGCGGGCGACGAGTTTGCCGTGGTGCTGCACGGCCTGGGGGTGGATGTGTCCCTGGCCAGCCGCCACGCGCTGGCCTTTGCCGCCAGGCTGCAGGCCACCCTGCTGCACCCCCTGCGCCTGGAGGGCGATGCGCAGGACGCCCAGCTGGGCGCCAGCGTGGGCATCACGCTGTACCCACAAAGCGCGGGCGACAGCGCACACGACGCCTTGCGGCGTGCCGGCATGGCCCTGCACCGCGCCAAGCAGGCAGGTGGCGGGCGGGCCGCGTTTTTTGAGCAAGGCATGGGCGAGGCCGCCGAGCAACGTTTTCGGCTGGAGCGCGAGCTGCGCCACGCGATTGGCGCGGGCGAGCTGCGTTTGCACCTGCAGTCGCAGGTCAATGTGGAGGGGCGGCTGACCGGGGCCGAGGTGCTGGTGCGCTGGCAGCACCCGCGCGACGGCCTGGTGCCGCCGGGTGTTTTCATCCCCATCGCCGAGGAGTCCGATCTCATCGTGAGCCTGGGCGAGTGGGTGCTGGCCCATGCATGCGGACTGCTGGCGCAGCCTGCGTTCCACGAGCGGCGGCTGCGGCTGTCGGTCAACCTCAGCGCGCGCCAGTTCCGGCAGGCAGGCTTTGTGCCGCAGGTGCGCGCGCTGCTGGCCTCCAGCGGGGCCGACCCCCGGCTGCTGACGCTGGAGGTGACAGAAGGGCTGGTGATCGAAGACTTTGACGACACGGTGGCCAAGATGCGGGAGCTGGCCCAACTGGGGGTGGACATCTCGCTCGACGACTTTGGCACGGGCTATTCATCGCTGGCCTACCTCAAGCGCCTGCCCATTCAGGAGATCAAGATCGATCGTTCGTTCGTGCACGATGCACCCACCGATGCCGACGATGGTGTGCTGGTGGAGGGCATCCTGTCGGTGGCGCGCCACTTTGGCCTGCGAGTGGTGGCTGAAGGGGTCGAGACCCAGGCGCAGGCCGACTTCCTGAGCCAGCGCGCGCCCGACATCGTGTACCAGGGCTATCTCTTCGGCCGACCCGAGCCCGACACCCAGTGGCTGGCCCGCCTGGTGCCTGCCGAGGCATTGCGGTAAGGAGGGCAGGGGAGGCCGATGGGGGCTGGATCCACGAAAAATACAAGAAAAAAAGGCCGTCTGCGCGCAAGGGCAAAAGGGATATTGCTGCTTTTTTGATAGCAAATCCCCTGGTGCGCAATACCCAGCCGCTACTTGTTCTTGTCCTTGCCCTTGGAGATGACGCTGGTGACGGGTGGCATGGGGCGGTCGGAGCCGCTGTACTCCTTGGGTGGCGATGTGTCCTTCTTGGGCTTCTTCGCCATCTTGTTGCTGCGTTGTTCACCTTTGGCCATGGGGTTTCCTTGAGGGGTCTCGGGATGGGACCGTGCCGCATGGTACGGCACAAACCGGCGGGTTCTGTGCGGGTGGTGCCCGCGCCGTGGCGGGGGATCATGCTGGCAGGACCGCAGTGGCGTCCACCTCCACCAGCATGCCATCCAGCGCCAGGCGGGGCACGGGAATCAGCGTACAGGCCGGCGCCGCGCCATCGGGCCATAGGTTGCGCACGGCTTGGCTGAACAATGCAAGTCGCTCTTCGGAGTGGTCCACCACCAGCACGGTAAGCTTGGCCACATCGTGCACGCTGGCGCCTGCAGCCGCCAGCGCCAGACGCAGGTTGGCCAACGCCTGGTGCACTTGTTCGCCAAACGTGGGCGACAACTGACCTGCAACGTTCTCGCCCCCCTGGCCTGCCATATACACCGTGCGACCCTGCGCCGGGGCCACCACCACATGCGTGTAGCCATTGGCGCGCGGGTCGTACAGGCCGGGCGGGTTGATGAAATGGAGGTGAGAGGAGGCCAGGGTTGGGGCGGAATCAAGGGGCATGGTGCAAGGGTCCTGGATCAGGGGGAATCGATATGGCGGGACGCCGGTGTGCCAAGCGAAAGCCTTGCGGGGGCTTTGCGGGGCAGTGGGTGAAAGTATCAAACCTCAAGTTATATTGAGGTCAATACCCCGCCCAATAACCGCAAAGGAACTGATGTGAAACTTGCCAAGACTCCCATCGCCACGGCCAGCGTGGTAGTTGACGGTCAGGCTGACCTGTCGGTAGGCGAGGTCGCCAGCCGCAGCGGTGTGGCCGTGTCGGCTCTGCACTTCTACGAATCGCGCGGACTCATTGCCAGCGTGCGCAACGCGGGCAACCAGCGCCGGTATCCGCGCTCGGTGCTGCGGCGCGTGGCCGTGATCAAGGTGGCGCAGCGCATGGGCGTGCCCCTGGCCGCCATTGCCCAGGCCTTGCAGGCACTGCCCGCAGGCCGCACGCCCACGGTGGCCGACTGGCGGCGCCTGTCTGCCCGCTGGCGCAGCGACCTGGACGAGCGCATCCGCACGCTGACGGCGCTGCGCGACCAGCTCGACGGTTGTATTGGCTGCGGCTGCCTGTCGCTCAAGGTCTGCCCGCTGCGCAATGCGCAGGACACCCTGGCGCAGGAAGGGCCGGGCCCGCACTTTGGCGGGTGCGACAAGGCTTCCTGCGCCAGTCCGTGATGTTTTGCGCGAAAGGCGCGTGTGGCGGCCACGGGATGCGCGCGTGCAGGGTGGTGTGCCGCCAGGGCCTCCCCTATCATGGCTGCGGCCCGCCCTGGCTGCGCCGTGCAGTGCGGTGCACAGGGCCAGTTTGCAACCGTGCCGCCAACCGGAGAGCGTTCATGATCAAGACACTGTTTCGCCAATGGGGCGCATCGCTGTGCCTCGGCTTCCTGGCCCTGGCCAGCCAGGCACTGGCCGCAGCGCAAGACCTGCCCGGCGCCAAGGACCACCCGGCCGTGAAGCGCTTTGGCGGCAGCACCATCGTGGGCTACGAGGTGCGCAACTTCGACGCTGTGGAGTTCCAGACCTCCACCTTCAAGGAGTTTGACCTGCAGGCCTACCGGCGAATCTATGTGCAGCCGCCCCTGGCGCTCGAAGGCAAGCTCACCCGCCTGTGGTACGAAGCGCCGGGCGCCACGCGGTCGCTGGAGCTGTTCCGCAACTACGCGAACGACCTCACGTCCAGCGGTTTTGCGGCGCTGTACGACTCCACCCGCGACAGCGCCGCCGGCAGCTACACCAACTTTCTGGCCAGCCTGAGCAGCGGCCGTCGCGATTTCGTCAAGAACAACCGCAGCGAATACGTGATGTACGCGGCCAGCGCCAGCAGCCTGCGCACCGGCACCTTCCAGAAGGGCAACACCACCGTGCGCCTGATCGCCATCGACTGGCCCAAGGACGAGCCCACCTACAAGGCCAAGCAGGGCGCCTACATTGCCGTGGACATCCTGGAGACCCAGGCCATGGAGCAGAAGATGGTGGTGGTCAGTGCGTCCGACATCAGCAAATCCATCACCGCCAATGGCAAGGTCGCCATCTACGGCATCCTGTTCGACACCGGCAAGGCCGACGTGAAGCCCGAATCCAAGCCCTCGCTGGAGCAGATTGCCGCCTTCCTCAAGGCCGAGCCGACCGTCAAGCTGCACGTGGTGGGCCACACCGACAGCGTGGGTGGGTTTGACAGCAACCTGGCCCTGTCCAAACGCCGGGCTGATGCAGTGGCTGCGGCGCTGGTCAAGGACTATGGCATTGCCGCCAACCGCATGGTGGGCAACGGCGTGGCTTCGTTGGCGCCTGTGGCGAGCAACAGCAGCGATGAGGGGCGGTCGAAGAATCGGCGGGTGGAGTTGGTGCTGCAGTAGGGGCGTGTGCGGTCGTCTGCCGAGCGGCGTTGGTTCCGAGCGTGTTGGGTGAGCGAGGCTTGTTCTACCCGGCAGGAATACTCGGTCGTTGCAGTGAGGGATGCCTCCTTCGCCCAGCGTTAGAGGTCAACCGCAAACTCCGCTTCGCCAGAAGACACAGACACGTATGGTGCGGCTTGTTTAAATGGTGTGCGCAGCTCCACTGTGTGCGCACCATTCACCTGAAGGTACGCGACACCTCTGTCAAACCGGATTCGAACTTTCCAAACCGCATGCAAAGGAATGTTTGCGATTGACTCGACCTTGACTTCCTTGCCACCAACGACCAAGCGGTATCCGATGACAAGCGAGTCGTCCGTTGAGCGGTTTCGGACGGCTAGGACTTGGAGGCTATTGGTTCGATCCGGGCCCTCTTGAATGCCGATGTACGAGGCGGTTGGCCACTGGGGCGAACCAGCGAAGGTAACCAGCTTCGCCGTGCCGCTGAATGTGACTGTCGCTGACGGAGCCGCAAGCGTACGGGCGTCAAATTGACCAGGTTTCGCCACAAGACTGAACGAAGCACTCCATGCGGGGGTTGCACTGATGGCGAGAAGTAAGACGAATGTGCGAAACAGGGGCACGGCATTCACCTCGAAGGTAGCGTTTCTCGCTGCGCCTGCTGGGTAAGCTGGACGGCGATCTAAATGTAAAAAAAGTCCGTGAAACCCCTGAGGGAAGCACCGAGCGAAACTATAGCGAGCGAACCAGTGAGGTGTGAGCACCCCCTACCACCGCACCGGCCCCGCCTCATCCCCCCAGAAAATCCACCGGCTGGTCTCCACATACGGCGAAGTCCCAATCGAATACGGGTCCATCCCCGCCTCGCTGCGCTCCAGTCGCACCAGGTAGCCGCCGTAGCTGGCGGCCCACAGCACGCCGCCGTCGGGGGCCATGTCCATGCCGCTGAGGGTGCTGCCGATGTGGTGGCGCCACAGGGCTTGGCCGTCGTCGCTGATGGCGTGCAGGTAGCCGTCGGCGTCGCCCAGAACGACCAGGCCGGGCTGGGTGGCCGAGGCGTAGACGCGGCAGCGGCCGTCCAGTGTGGGCAGGTCTTCTGCGTCGGATGGGGTGGGCTGCGGCGCGTCTTGCTGCCCCTGCTCAGCGAGCGGCGACAGTGGCGCGAGCGGCACCGACAGCGTGCTGCCCCAGTACAGATGGCAGGAGTTGGCGAACAGGCGTGTGCCGTCGTGCGAGAACACCGCGTGGTGCGGGTAGGACGATTGCGGGTCGTACTCGGCCACCAGGGTGCCCTGGGCGTCGAGCAGGATGTGGCTGCTGTCCTGGTCGCCCACGGCGATGCGGTGTTCGTCGGGCGAGAGGGCCATGTGCAGCATGTCGAGGGCCAGCACGGTGACGGTCTGGCCGCCTGCCTCTTCGTCCATCTGGTTCTTGGGCCAGGTGTAGGGGCCGTCTTCGTCAAAGGTTTGCGGGTGCAGGCGTTGCACGCAGCCACCGCCACTGCGGCCATCGCTGCCGCCGCTCTCCGTGGGGGTGAGCAGGTAGATGCCGGTCGGGTTGCGCAGCAGCACGCGCTGGCCGTCGTTGAAGGGGATGAGTTCGTCGCAGCGCTGCCCCAGCGGGCCGGGCGCCACGGGCACATGGGGTGGCAGGCCTTCGTTGCCACGGGGCAGGGCAAAACGCGCAATCACCGGGCCGCCAAAGCCCTGGTGGGTGGTGATCTGCTGGCCGTCGCTCTGGGCAAAGATGTGCCGGTTGTGGGAGCGGCCCAGGCCGCGCAGCGCGGGCAGCGGCTGGTGGTGCGGACCCTGCACGGCCACCCAGTGCGCGGTGTCGTCGTAGGCCGCGCCAATGCGTGCCACCACACGGCCGTCGTCCAGCGCAAACACCGGGCCGATAAAGCAGCCTGCATTGGCCGCGCGCTGCACAAAGGCATCGGGGGCAAACGCAAAACGCTGGCGAAAGCGCTCGCCCAGGTCGGCATCGGCATGCCGGTGCACCACGCGTGCCAGCTGCAGCACGGTGGGGGCGGCGGCCTTGCGCGGGTCGGGGGGCAGGGGGTTGTCTTCTTCCTCGCCGTCGTCATTCTCGCCGTCAGCCGCCGCCGCTTCGCTCGCCGTGGGCTCGGGGCTGTCTTGCGCCAGCTGGTATGCGCGCACGGCGGCCACATAGGCCTGGCCGTCGGCCTGCCACCGGGCCGAGAGTTCCATCAGCTCCAGCGGAAAGACCGCCACATCGGGCACATCGGCCGCCAGGGGCGGGGTGGCGAGCAGGTGCACGGCTGCCTCGATGCGCTGGGCCTCGGCCTGGCGGGCGGCCTCTTGCTCGGCCTGGGCGCGGACGCGGGCCTCAACAGCGCCATAAATGCGCAGCAGGCGGGCGATGTGGTCGGCCGCGCCCCGGGGCAGGGGGGCGCGGCTGTCGCTCTGGCGCTGCGCGTAGGTGAACTCGACCACCGCAGGCCCTTCGCGGGCCTCGTCGATGTTGATCTGGTAGGCGCTGTGGGCGTTGTCTTCGTCATCGCCCGGTGCGTCGTCGCCGTTGTGCCAGCTGAGCTTGAGCGCGCGGCCCCAGGGCTCGCCGTCGTGCATGCAGGGCTGGCGGGCGCCCACCCAGATGTCGCCCTCCCACCAGCCGTTGCGGTCGCTGTCCCACCAGTCGTTGTACTGGTCGGTGAACACGGGCAGGCTGGTGAAGCGCTCGATGTGCTCCGCCGTCAGCGTGGTCACCAGACGCTGGTGGAGCGGGTAGCGCGCGCGGTGCTGGCCCACGGCCTTGCGCACGTAGTCGAGCACACCGCGCCAGGCGGTCTGGCAGGCCTGCCAGGCGTCGGGGTCGGTGTCCTCGGCCAGCGCCTGCCATTCGCCGGGTTCGCCATGGCTGTAGCGGCGGTACAGCAGCGTGAGCTGCGGCGTGGTGGGCACGCTGCGGCGCAACACCGTGGCCGCCAGCCGCTGCAGCAGGCCCTGGGGCGCAGGCGTCTGCTCGACCGAGAGGTAGAAGTCCCAGGTTTTCCAGACGGTGATGAACACGTTGTCGTCGCGCTGGTCACCGACTTCGTCCACATGCCGCTGGCAGATCGAAAAGTCGGTCTGTTGGAACCAGCCATAGGCCTTGTGCTCCTTGTGCGCGATGACCGGCGTGTGCACCACGGCCAGGATGTTTGGCACGCTGATGCTGTTGTCGGCGCACAGGTCGTGTGCCAGCGGCCAGGCGGCCTGGATGTTTGCGCTGCTGTGCACCGCGCTGTCGCCAGCCCGCACGGCGGCCACCACCTGGGGGCGGTCCAGCATCGCGGCCAGACCCTCTTCGCCCGACGTTGCCCCATGAAGGAACTCGGGGGCAAACACGGCGCCCAGCACCTCGCACGAGAACTCCGCCAGGTGCGGAACGGGGCGCACCTCGTCCAGCAGAAACTCCACTTGCTCGGGTGCTGCGATGTGCAGGTGGTATTCGTCGGTGAACAGCGCCACGCGGGCCTGCAGCCCACCGTGCACGCGCAGCTCGCCATGGTTGTAGTGGCCCCACAACAGATCTTGCACCCGCAGTGCGCCCTGCACATGCACCAGCTGCCCGCCGATCACGGCGTTGTGCGCCTTGGCGTCGCCGGTGACGATGAGGTGGGTCGTGCCGTCGGTGTCGTCGCAGGTGAGCGCGCCGTCGATGCGCAGGTGGCCGTCCACCAGGATGAGAAAAAGCGAGCGGGGGATGGGCGTGTTGTCCGCGCCGGTTTGCAGGCCTTGCCACCAGCGGCGCTGCGGGCTGCCGCTGGCCAGGGGGGCGTCCAGGTGCAGCTCGGGCCATTGCACGTCGCCGGTGATCCACAGCACGGTTTCATCGGACAGCGCGGTGGGGTCCTCCGCCAGGCGCTCGGCCATCCAGCAGTCGGCGGGGATCAGGGCGGCCACATCGGCCAGCGGGCAAAGTCGGGCAGTGGGCATCGGGTGTTGAAGTGGTGGTGCCAGTGGCGGGGCATCGTACACGCAGGCCACGCGGTTTCTGCTTTGCGCAGACAATGATGTGTTGTCTTATCAATTGCTCTCCATGTCCCAGAACCCCCCTGTTTTTGAAGTCCTGCCCCGCGATCTCTCGGCCTACCGTCAGGGCAATGTGGGCATCGACTATGTGCACCGTTTCGAATCCGGCAAGCCCGGCCCCCATGTGCTCATCAACGCCCTCACGCATGGCAACGAGATCTGCGGCATGGTGGCCGCCACGCACCTGCTGGACACGGGCGTGCGCCCCCTCATCGGCACGCTGACCATCAGCTTTGCCAACGTGGCCGCCTACGAGTCGTTTGACCCGAGCCGCCCGTTTGAAAGCCGCCAGCTGGTGCACAACCTCAACCGCGTGTGGTCTGCGGCCGAGCTGGACGGCACCACAGACAGCCCCGAGCTGCAACGCGCCCGCACCCTGCGTCCGGTGGTGGCGGCGGCCGACCACATCCTTGACATCCACTCCACCAGCCAGGATGTGCAGCCGTTCTGGGTCTACCCCGCCTACCCGCGCAACGCCGAGGCCGCGCTGGCCCTGGGCCGCCCGCCCGTGCACCTGGTGATGCCCAGCGGTCTGGGCTCGGGCACGCCGCTCATCCAGCATGGCCGCCACGGCCAGGCTGATGGCTCGGGCGTGGCCCTGGTGGTGGAGTGTGGCCAGCATTTCCTGCAATCGGCCGCCGATGTGGCCACGGCGGTGGCGCAGGATTTTCTGGCGCACTTTGGCCTGATCGCCCCGCTGGCCGACCGGCCCGCGCCCGAGGCACAGCGCCGCTACGAGCTGCTGGAGACCTGCATGGTGCGCACGGCAGACTTCCGCTTCACGCGGCCCGTGCAGGGCTTTGAGGTGTTTGCGCAGGGCGAACTCATCGCCACCGATGGCCCGCACGAGATCCGCGCGCTGTGCGACGACTGCACGGTGATGATGCCCACGCGCGAGCCCATCGTGGGGCGTGAGGCGGTGTACCTGACCCGGCCGATCTGACGGGAGCGCAACGCGCCCGGTGGTTCAGAACGACGAACCGGGCTGCTGCAAGAACGCCAGCTCCTCGGGCGTGGAGCTGCGCCCCAGCACCGCATTGCGGTGCGGGTAGCGCCCAAAGCGCGCAATGATGTCGCGGTGGCGCACCTCGAACTGCAGGTTGTTTTCCAGCCCCGGCTGGTCAAACAGCACCAGGGCCTGCGCGTGGATGGCGGCCGACTCGCTGTGCATGTAGGGCATGTAGGCAAAGGCGCGCTGCGCGGGCGTCAGCGCAGCATCGTGGCCCCCGGCCACCAGCTCCTGGGCCAGCGCCAGGGCCTGGGCGTCCTGCGCAAACGCCAGGGGCGAACCCCGGTGCAGGTTGCGCGAGAACTGGTCCAGCACCAGGATCTCGGCCAAGCGCCCCAGGGGCGTGGCGCGCCAGGCCCACAGCTCGCACTGCCGCGCGGCCTGCCAGGTGGCGCCAAACCGGGTGCGGATCTGCGCGTCCAGCGCGTCGCTTTGGGCAAAGTGCTGCGCGGGCGTGAGTTCTTCAAACCAGAAGTGCAGGATGTCGTGGGCTTGCATGGGCTGGGTGTCCGGTTTTATTGAGAAAATGGGCCGTTTCCGCGCTCTGGTATTCTCTTGTTTGCTATTCAATTTATAGCATTTTGTACGCAGGCAACTGTGCAGCGGCGGCGCCGTTGTCAGGGTGGCACCACGGCCTGCGTGCGCTCCTGGCGCACCAGATACAGGCCGCTGCCGATGATGATCGCGCCCCCGAGCAGCGTGCTGTAGCCCGGCACGGTCTGCCACAGCACCCAGTCCAGCCCCATGCCCCAGGCCAGGGCCGTGTATTCAAACGGCGCCACCACCGACGCCTGCCCGTGGCGGAACGCCTCGGTGATGGCCAACTGGCCCGCAAAACCGGTCACGGCCAGCCCCGCCACCAGCGGCCAGTGCGCCTGGGCCACGTCCACCCACTGCGGCCAGGCCAGCGTGCCCGCGCCCAGCGCCAGCAGGGTGGTGGTCCAGAAGACCAGGCTGGCGCTTGAATCGGTGCGCGTGAGCAGGCGGCCCGTGATGGCCGACACCGCATAGCAGCCCGCCGCCGCCAGCACCGCCAGCGCACCCAGGGTAAAGAACGCCTCCTGGCTGGGCCGCAGCGCCACCAGCACGCCCACCATGCCCAGTGCAATGGCCACCCAGTGGGCGGCGCGCACGCGTTCGCGCAGCACCACGGTAGACAGCGCGGTGATCAGCAGCGGCGCGATGAAGAACAGCGTGTAGGCCTCGGCCAGTGCCAGCTCGCGGATGGCAAACGCAAACAGCGCCAGCATGGCCACGTTGAGTCCGCCGCGCAGCAGGTGCAGCGGCCAGCGCACCTGGAGCAGCCGGGGCACCTCGCCACGCCACAGCGCATAAAGCGCCACCAGCGGCAGCGCGGCCCAGCCCCGCAGTGCGGCGACCTGCATGGCCGGGTAGTGGGCGGTCAGCGTTTTGAGCAGCGCATCCATCAGCGAGAAGAAGCCCACAGCGGCCACCATGGCGACGATGCCGCGCAGGTTGCCGGAGGAGGTGGTCAGCATCGGGGCGGCAGTGGTTGTGGGTGGGGTCATGCTGGAAACAAAAATCGAGGGCCAGACGGGCGCGTCGCGTGGCGTGTTGAGTGGGGACACGGTGCCAGCGCTCGAAAGTGTAGGCGAGGGGCGTGCTCTATGCTTATCGTCAAGAGCTTGGCGACGCTCTGGCACCTGCATGGGCGCCCCCCTCGCTATACTTCTTGGGCTCCACCACAAGGCAATGTGCGGGTGGCTGGGGTGTATTGTTACTGCTGAAAATTGGAGCTTTGCCGTGTTGGAACCCGCCTTGTACGCTCGCCAACTGACGTGGGTTGATGCGCAGCGCTTTGTTGGCCAGCAGATTCTGGCCATTGCGCCAACGGCGGCCGGCCCAGTCGATGTGAAACTGGAAGTCAGTAGTGTCGTCGAGTCTCCCGCTGCACCAGGTGTCCACCAGTTCGCCATCTGTTTTGAAGGCCCGGCAGACAGTTTTCTTGCCCAGGGAACCTATCAACTGCGGCATGCCGAGTTGGGCGATTTTGCTGTGTTCATGACTCCTATTGCACGCTCGCCTGCTGGGTTCGCATACGAGGCATGCTTTTCGCATGTGGTGTGAGTGGGGTCTGTCACCCCTGCCGATGGGGATGCGGCTAAGAGCTGTCGGCGAAGAGGATCTACCTTTTCTACGTGCCTTGTACCGCACCGTGCGGGACCCGGAACTGGCGATGACTGTTTGGACGGAGTCACAGAAGCAGGCGTTTTCTGATTCGCAGTTCGCGCTGCAGGACAAACACTACCGTTCTCACTACCCGGGGGCGCTGTTCCTGGTGGCGGAGTACGAGGGAGAGCGCGTTGGCCGCCTGTACCTGGGAACGGCACCGGGCCCGCTGCGCCTGATGGACATTGCGCTTATGCCCGCCGCGCGCGGACGCGGGTGGGGGGCTGCCCTCGTGCACGCAGTGCTTGAGCGGGCGGACCGAGAAGGCCGAGAAACTCTCTTGTTTGTGGAAGCGAGCAACCCTGCCTATGGCTTGTATGTGCGCGAGGGCTTCGTGCCTGAAGCGGTTGAGGCCATCTATGTGCGCATGCGGCGCCCGGCCAGTCAGGTCTGGTCACAGGGCGATGTGCCCAAGTCCCAATTGCCACCAGAGAACCCATCGAGATTGCCCGGATAGGGCGCTGCAGGGTATGCATGGGCTGTGCGGCTGCGGCACCGAGAGAGATAGCAAGAAATGTGGCGGCGCTCTAGACAGGCTGGTGGCGGTTGAACACAGCTTCCAACTCAAAGCCCGCAGCATCATTGGGGCTTACAAAGATTGCGTGGCTGCCGAGGGCTGGGTGAGAAACATCCCAGGTGTCCTGCTTCAGCGGCTGATGCTCTGTGGCCTGGAAGACCAGCCGAAAGCTGGCTTCACCATCATTCGCCCCTGGTAAAGGGCTGGCCAGTTGCAGTACCGCCGTGGCTCGGAATCCATCGGCTTTGCGAAACTCAAACGTCTCGCCGGTCAGCGGCACGAAGTGGCTACGCAGCAGCGTGGCGGGGTGGGGGGTGTACTGTTGGGGCCGAGAGGTGGTTGCGGCATGGGCCAGTCCCGCAGATGCTGCGGCGTGCGCTAGGCCAGCAGCTTTGAGAAGAGTGCGTCTTTGTGGATTCATATTGAAGAGGCTGACAGCGTCGCGTCGGTTCAGGGCACTGACACGCTGCGGCGATCTTGCCTCAGTTTTTGTTGCGGCGCCACATTTGTCTTGCTCCTGTGCGCGGACCATCCTATATTCGGCGCCGCGCGTTGCGCTTAGATGATCGACGCGCCGGTTCGTTTTGGCGGGCCTATCTCTGACAGTTATCCCCCCTCAATGTCATCGGCCCTTCGGGCCTGCTGCGCTTCATGGCACAACCTTACGTTGGCGAAATACGCATGTTCGCCGGAAATTTTGCTCCTGCTGGCTGGGCTCTGTGTGAAGGGCAGTTGCTGCCAATCTCTGAGAACGATACGTTGTTTCAGTTGATCGGCACCACGTACGGCGGTGACGGGCAAGCCACCTTCGCCGTGCCTGATCTGCGCGGGCGTATTCCGATTCACCAGGGCAACGGCTACATCCTCGCGGAGACGGGCGGTGCGGAAGAAGTCACACTGACCGTGAACCAGATTCCCAACCACAACCATGTGCTGAGAGCATCGACCGGCACGGGTTACGTGGCTTCTCCTGTGGGGGCGTTGCCCGCCCGACACCGCGACTACAAGGCGTTCGTGAATGCAGTCCCCGCAGCGCAGAACATGCATTTTGGAACGCTGCCGCCGGTTGGTGGCAGCCAACCGCATGAGAACAGGCCGCCCTTCCTGTGCGTGAACTTCATCATCTCGCTTTTCGGTATTTTCCCGTCTCCCACCTGACGCTATGGCAGAACCTTTTCTCTCCGAGATTCGCATTGTCTCGTTTGCATTTGCGCCCAAAGGCTGGGCCCTTTGCAATGGCCAGCTTCTGCCTATCAACCAGAACCAGGGGCTGTTTTCATTGCTGGGCACGACCTTCGGCGGTGATGGTCGCGTGAACTTCGCGCTGCCCGATTTCCGGGGGCGTATGCCGATTCATGTCGGCCAGAGTCATACGCTTGGTGAGCGTGGTGGTGAGGAGGCTCACACCCTGTCAATCAATGAATTGCCGATGCATACCCATGTGCCCCTAGCGACCTCCGCCACGGGGCGTGCTACGGGGCCAGCTGGCAATGTCTTCGCCGCATCCCGTGGCAGCTATGCGGCATCGGCCACAACGTCCGTCCGCGCAGACGCCATTACGTCTGTGGGAGGCTCTCAGGCGCACCTGAACCTGCCCCCATTCCTGACCTTGAACTTTGTGATCGCGCTGCAAGGCATCTTCCCTTCGGCAACCTGATCGATCTACGAGAGAACACTTTCTATGGCCGACCCCTTTGTTGCTGAAATCCGTATCGTACCTTTCAATTTCGCTCCCAAAGGGTGGGCATGGTGCGATGGGCAACTCCTGCCCTTGTCGCAGAACACGGCTTTGTTTTCGTTGCTGGGTACCACTTATGGTGGCAACGGCAAAAGCAACTTTGCCTTGCCTGACCTGCAAGGGCGCGCTCCCATGATGCCGGGGCAAGGCCCGGGCCTGTCGCTTTATGACCTCGGCCAAACGGGCGGCGCGGAAAGCGTGAGTTTGCTGGAATCAGAGATACCTTCTCATACCCACATGCTGCGCGGCGGTGACGCGTCAGGGCCGACTGTGGCAGACCCCACAGGCGCCAGCCTGGGGGCATCGCCTGCGCGTGCTTATGCCAGCGTGTCTCCAAGCGAGCCGATGGCGAGTGAGGCTGTGAGCGTGTCGGGCAACAGTCAGCCGCATAACAACATGCCGCCCTACCTGACTGCGTATTTCATCATCGCGCTGCAGGGGGTTTTCCCTCCCCGGACCTGACCTGCATAGGCCGCGCTCTCAGCTTTGCTCCCCAACCGGTTTTCTCTATCTGCCCTGTAGTGACCTCCATCATGCGTTGTTCCGTTCTGGCCCTGGCGCTCATCGTCAGCGCCATGCCTACCTGGTCGCAGACCAAACCTGTTGTGCAGCGCGAGTTCGCAGGGCGCGAAAATCGTTTTGTGGCCATGCCAGCCAGCGATGCGGCGCGGTTTCGTGCGGTGGCTGGGGGACGGCAGATCGCCTTTGATTCCACAGGCGTTGTATTGCAGTCCCGGCGTGCGCAGGCTGCGGCATCCCAGGCAAAGTCCTTGGGCATGAAGGTCGCAAATGATGGTGCCTTGCGTTATACCTTCGAGGGTACGGTGGGAGCCATTCCCCAAGGCACGCAAGCATCGCCCACGGTCTACCACTGGCTGGTGGGAGAGCGGGCGCAGTGGCAGACGGGCCTCAAGAGCTATGGCTCGGTGGTGTACCGCAGCGTATGGCCTGGCGTAGATGCCGTTTTTGCGGGGGATGCGGGAGGCTTCAAGTATCAGTTCGAGCTGACACCTGGTGCCGATCCGTTGCGTGTGATTTGGCGCGTGGATGGAGCAGACGGGGTTCGCCTCCAGCCCGACGGGTCCTTGCTATGGCGCGTGGGCGATGACCTTCTGGTGGATGCCGCACCAGTGGTGTTTCAGCCCGACGGAGGCCGCCGCATCCCCGTCGCTGCGAAGTACAGGGTGGAACAGGTCGGCGAGCGAAGCTGGCGCATCGGGTTTGGATTGGCGGCCCACGACGCGGCCAAGCCTTTGGTGATCGACCCTGCCTGGACGGGTTACTCGGGCTTGGTGGGGGGGAATGCCGATGATCAGGTGTTCTCTGTCGCCCGTGATGATGATGGCAATACCTTCGCTTGTGGCGCCACGCAATCCATGAATCTGCCCACCACGGGCGGTACCGGCGTGCGGGGGGGCGATGACGCCTTCCTCGTCAAATTCAGCCCTAAGGGCGTGGCGGAGTTCGTAACCTACCTCGGCGGGAGCGCCAATGATGCCTGCCATGGACTGGCCGTTGATGCTGGAGGCAGCATCTATCTCGCCGGCGCCACGCATTCCACGAATTTCCCCACAGCGGGAACGGATGCCAGCAATCGCCTGCGCCGCACCAAGGTACAGGACGACCGCGATGCGTTTGTGATGAGGCTCAATAGCAATGGCTCGACGCTTTCGTACTCTGGCTTCATCGGCGGTGCTGAAGACGACCAGGCCAACGCGATTGCGGTGGACGCGCTGGGCCGCGCCTACGTCACGGGCTTTTCCGTCTGTACCACCACGGCGGCGGCAGGCTGCACCACGGCTGCCCCTGCGTTCCCGGCCATTGGAGGCCCCAGCCTGAGTCACGGTGGCGACCAGGTTGGCTCGGGCGGTATGGACGCATTCGTTGCACGGGTAGCGGCAGATGGCAGCGGACTGGAGTACGCGGGTTTTATTGGCGGCAATGGCGGTGATGAAATGGGTAACGCTCTGGCGCTGTTGTCCGATGGCCGACTGGCCGTGGCAGGCGCCACGGACTCCACCGCAGGTCTGCCCAACCTGACAGGATCGCGTACCACCTTCGCGGTGCGTTCGGTCGATGCGGTGGATGCGTTTGTAGCGTTTGTCGCACCTAACGGAGCTAGTGCGCAGACGATGATCCTGACGGGCTCGCTGCCGCAAAACGGCGAAGTTGGCATGGACCGTGCGCTTGCGATCGTGGCTGCGGCTGATGGTGGGCTGTTGGTGGGCGGCGAGACCAACGCGCCTAATTTTCCGGCCAATGACAGCAATACCCGGTTCATTGCAGGGGGTGCGCAGAACAACCCGAGCGGCAACATGGACGGTTTCGTGGTCCGACTCCATCCCTCGGCCCCATTTGCGACGTACCTGGGCGGGTCGGGCTACGACCATGTCTCGGCGTTGGCGGACGATGGATCGGCGCTCTACGCCACTGGGGTTACCAGTGTGGGCACGGGGTTTCCAGTGGTGGCGCAGAGTGGCATTGCTACCGTGCGCCCCGGTCAGCAAGATGGCTTCCTCAGCAAGATTGAATACTCCTCACCTTCGACGCTGGTGTATTCGGGTTTTCTGGGGACGAGTGGGGCAGATGCCATGCATGCGCTCGCCGCCACGATGGTCGATGCCGACGCAATCCTCTCAGTTGGCGGCGTCACCACATCTGGCGCAGCGGGTTTGACGAACCCCACCACAGGGGCTGCGGCTAGCGTGGCTGCAGCCAATGGGCTGGTGCTGCGCATCGACCCCTTCGGCCCGCCGCATCGGATGGACGTGATGGCAGGCTCCCCCCAGTCCACCCCTATCGGACAGGCTTTTGCCACGCCCCTGCAGGTGCAGGTGTTTGACGTTGATTCGCGGACGCTGCCGAACGTGGTGGTGAGTTTCAGTGCACCGGGCTCTGGCGCCTCGGCCGTACTGGATTCTGGCGGTACCGCTACTACCAACTCCAGCGGGATCGCCACCCTGAACGCTACGGCAAACATGTTGGCTGGCACGTACAACATTACCGCCACGGTCGGTGCCGTGCAGGCTACCTTGGCGCTGACAAACGCCAAGGGTGCGCAGGCTGCGCTCTCGGTGTCAGCCAGCCCTGCCGGGCTGGTTTACAACGGCACCTCCACATTGTCCGTGTCGGGTGGAACCGGCACCGGGGCCGTGACCTATGCCGTGACTGCCGGGGCTTCCAACTGTGCGATTACTGGTTCTACGGTGACAGGCACTGGCGTTGGCAGCTGCACCGTGACAGCCACAAAATCATCTGACGACAACTACCTGCAGGCTACTGCAACGGTCGATTTCACCGTGAACAAGGCCCACCAGGCGCCGCTGACTGTGTCGGCTTCGCCGACCACCATCGCGCTGCACGGTACGTCCACGCTGGGCGCCGCAGGTGGATCTGGTTCGGGCGCGGTCAGCTTTGCGGTGACGGCGGGCGCGAACATTTGCTCCGTCTCTGGCAGCGTGCTCACGGGGACGGACGTGGGCTCGTGTACCGTGACTGCCACCCGCGCCTCCGATGCGCTCTACAACGAAGTCTCTGGACAGGTGGTGGTGGTGGTCACGCGGGCCTTGCAACCTGGCTGGACAGCCAGCGCTACGCCATCCGCCACCATTTCCGTCAACGGGACGACCACGGTGGTGACCTCAGGTGGTGCGGGCACTGGCGCAGTCAGTCTGGCTGTTACGGCGGGTGCTGTCTCGTGCTCGCTGGCGGGCAACGTGGTCACAGGGGTGAAGCCGGGCACTTGCACCGTGACCGCCACCAACGCGGGCGATGCGCAGTATGAGCCCGTCTCCACCACCGTGGATATCCAGGTGGATCAGGCCGCTCAGGCACCTTTGGTCGTCACGGCCAGCCCCTCGTCGATTCCTTACCTGGGTACTTCTTCGCTGAGTGTCAGTGGCGGATCGGGCACCGGAGCGGTGAGCTTTGCAGTGACGGCGGGTGCTGGGCAGTGCCAGGTGTCTGGCAATGTCCTGACCGGTATTGGCGTCGGCAGCTGCACCGTCACAGCCACCAAGGCAGCTGATACCAACTACGGCTCCGCGACTGCCACCGTTGCCGTCATGGTGAACCGGGCGGTACAGCCCGCCCTGGTGGTGGTGGCCACGCCCTCGTCGGTTGCGCTCAACGGTACGGCCACCCTTTCCACCAGTGGAGGTGCGGGCACTGGCGCGGTAACCTATGTGGTTGCATCTGGCGCGGGAGTCTGCTCCGTGGCGGGAGCGACGTTGACCGGAACGGCGGTGGGCGTGTGTGAAGTCACGGCCACCAAAGCGGCAGACCCAACCTATGAGGCAGCTACTAGCACCGCGTCTGTTTCTGTGGGCAAGGCGCTGCAGACAATCAGCTTCGCACCGTTGTCAGGCAAGGTGTTGGGAAATCCAGACTTCACGTTATCAGCGACGGCCAGCTCTGGGCTGCCGGTGAGCTTTCGTACAGACACACCGCTGGTGTGCGCTGTGAATGGCACCGTGGTTCGCTTGGTGGGTATGGGGACCTGCCGCGTGATCGCGGCGCAGGCAGGTGATGCCAACTACAACGCCGCGACTGAAGTGGTTCAGGCTTTCGTGGTGGCTCCTCCGGTGACAGCTGGCGCGGGTGTTACGGGAGCGACTCCAGCAGGCCCTGCGGCAGCCGATATTTCAACGCCTGCCTGGGTGTTTGCTGAGGCTGGTACGGGGAAGTACCAAAACGCTGGTTTCATGCCGTTGACTGGTCATCCCAAGTCACCTGCGGTACCTCCTCCTGCCGGGATGTCTTTCCCCATGGGCTTGTTTGATCTGGTGGCCGTGAGCGGCGTGCCGGGCTCGTCCTTCACCGTCAAACTGACTTACCCCACGCCACTGCCTCCCGGCACGCAGTACTGGAAGTTCGGCCCTACGCTCTCTAACGCTACACCCCACTGGTATGCCTACCCGGGAGCGGTCATCTCGGGCAACACTATCACGCTGACGGTAGTGGACGGACAGCAGGGCGATGACGATTTGCAGGCCAATGCCATCATCCTCGACCCCGGAGGCCCCGCATTGCTGGCTGCGGCTGCGGGTGGGGCAACTGCCATTCCGTCCCTTTCGGAATGGGGACGCATCGTGCTGGTGTTGCTCATGGCATCTCTCTCCTGGTGGGTGTTGCGCCAACGATTGCCCCGCTGATCGCGCGCAGGGCATTGGGGGCAGTGGTCGCCCCCGGCGGTTTCGCTCCATCAGGGTCGGACCAAATGGATCTTTGGTGATTGCTGGTAGAGCGCTGGCTGCTACCAAACATGGCGATGTATACGATCCGTATGCCGTTGTGGGGCATTGGGCTTCGTGCTACGGAGCATCGGTCTAGCCGAACGGTGAAACCTGGCGTAGAGTCACAAGGCGTTAGGTCTTGGGGGGCGTTGGCCCTCAAGGAGGTGGGGTGGACCCAGAACGTATTGTGCTTATCCAGGGCCACCCCGACGCCCTGGCGCCGCACCTGTGCCATGCGCTGGCCCAGGCCTATGCCGACGGCGCCACTGCTGCAGGGCACGAGGTGCGCCAGATCGATGTCGCCACCATCGACTTTGCGTTGCTGCGCAGCCAGCACGAGTGGGAGCTGGGTCTGCTGCCCGCCTCGCTGAAACCGGCGCAGGCCGACATCGGCTGGGCGCAGCACATCGTGTTGTTCTTCCCGCTGTGGCTGGGCGACATGCCCGCCTTGCTCAAGGGCTTTCTGGAGCAGGTGGCGCGGCCCGGGTTCGCTTTCAGCACCGAAGGCGGCAACACGTTTGGCCGCAAGGGCCTCACGGGCCGCAGCGCGCGTGTGGTGGTCACCATGGGCATGCCGGCGCTGGTGTACCGCTGGTACTTTCGCGCACACAGCGTGAAGTCGCTGGAGCGCAATATCCTGGGTTTTGTGGGCATCGCCCCGGTGCATGAAACCCTGGTCGGCCATGTGGAGCAACTGGGCGATGCAGGCGTGGCGAAGTGGAAGGCGCGCATGCGTGTGCTGGGAGCCAAGGCGGCGTAGGGCCCCGCCACCGCACTGCAACGGCCGTCAACCAAACGACCGCGCTGCGGCCAGGGCGCCCATGCGCTGGCTGATCGCAAAGAACTCTGCCACCGTCTCTTCAATGATCTGCTGCGCCGTCTTGATGGAGTCGATGAGCCCGGCCGTCTGCCCCGCCAGCGCAGGGGCGGCCTCCATGTCGCCGTCAAAGTACACGCGCTGGATGCCTGCAAAGCTGTCGGCGGGCATCAGGCCCGCCTCATGGATGGCCTGCGTGCGCTGCGACTTGAGCGCACGGATGCAGGGGCTGGCCTTGGTGTTGAGCATCCAGGTGCCGGTCACGCCCGCATCGACGATGGCGTTCTTGTAGTTGGCGTGTACGGGGCTTTCGGCGCAGCTCACAAACCGTGTGCCCATCTGCACGGCCTCGGCCCCCAGCGCAAAAGCCGCCGCCATGCCGCGCCCGTCGCAGATGCCCCCGGCGGCCACCAGCGGCACAGCCACCCGCGCGCGGATGGCTTGCAGCAGCACCAGGGTGGAGACCTCTTCGGGGTTCTTGAAGCCGCCGCCTTCACCACCTTCGACCACCAGGCCGTCAATGCCTGCGTCCACACATTTGAGCGCTGCGTCCACCGTGGGCACCGCGTGGTAGACGGTGATGCCCGCGTCCTTGAGCGGCGCAATGAACTTGGCCGGGCTGCCCGCCGAGGTGGTCACAAATTTCACACCCGACGCGCACACAAAGCGCAGCATGGCATCGTCCTTCAAAAAGCGGATGGGCAGGTTCACGCCAAAGGGCAGGCCCAGCGCGCTCATCTTGGTGATCTCGGCCTGGCAGTTGGCCGTTTCGCCCGACGAGGTCTCGATGATGCCCAGCCCCCCCGCGCGCGACACCGCCGAGGCCAGCTGCGTGCGCGCAATCCAGCCCATGGGCACCTGGATGATGGGGTAGCGCGCGCCGGTGTGGGCAAGGACGCGGTTGGTGGCGGGTGCGGTCATGGGCGGTGTCTCCTGATTTTTGGGAGCGCCCATTATTTCGACGCGTGTGCCGACGCCGTGTCGCCCGCGTTACGGGGCCGGGGCAGGTGTCTCTTGCCAGGGCAGCTGCACAAACAGCCGCTGCCAGTCGGTGCTAGGGGGCGCGGTGGAAGCGTCGGCAGGCAGGTGCCCGCAGCCCCAGTCTGCAGGCCCAGGCCAGCGCAGCCCGCTGTCAAAGGTCATCGCGGCCCCCGTCACCGGGTGGGGCACCGTGAGCTGCCAGGCATGCAGCCACAGCCGCTGCTGGCCCAGCCGCTCGGCCCACCAGCGGTTGAGCGGACCCTTGCCGTGCGTGGCGTCGCCGATGATGGGGTGCGCCAGGTGTTTGAGGTGGCGGCGGATCTGGTGGCGCCGCCCGGTGGTCGGAAGGGCCTCGACCAGCGAGGCGCGCGTGGTGGCAAAACGCGCATCGCTGGCCTCGGGCAGCGTGAGCTGCGCCAGCCGCCGAAAGCGCGTGTGGGCGTCTTGCACAGCCGCATCGGCCGGGGCGTCATCGGGCTTGAGCGCGTGGTCCACCTCGATGGCCCCGGGCGCCCATCCGCGCACCATCGCCAGGTAGCGCTTGTGCGTGGCGCCATGCTCAAACGCCTGCGACAGTGCACGCGCCGCATCGCTGTGCAGCGCCATCACCAGCACGCCGCAGGTGCCTTTGTCGAGCCGGTGCACCGGGAACACATGCTGGTCCAGCTGGTCGCGCAGGGTTTGCATCACAAACCGCGTCTCGCCCGCGTCCAGCCCCGTGCGGTGCACCAGCCAGCCCGCAGGCTTGTACACGGCCACCAGGTGCTCGTCGCGCCAGAGGATGTGCAGGGGAGGGGGCATGGAAGAAAGCGGGGAAGGGTGGCAGGAAAAAGGCAGGCAGCACGCACGGGCGGCGGTGCCGTGCGCGCCGTTTTACTACATGGCGCCCGCACACTGCTGACAGATTCTGGCAGCAGGGGCGATAAGCTGGTGGTTCCAATGGAGGGAGCCATGAACCATCGTTTTCAATGCCAGTGTGGCCAGCTTGTTGGCGAGGTGGCACACACACGGTCTGCCATCCATGCCATCTGCTACTGCCGCGACTGCCAGGCCTATGCCCACCACCTGGGCCAGGCCGACGCGACGCTGGACGCCCTGGCCGGTACCGAGGTGGTGGGCACACATGCCCGCAACGTGTCTTTCAGCAGTGGCATCGATCAGCTGGCCTGCCTGTCATTGTCCGAAGGCGGCTTGCTGCGCTGGTACGCGCGCTGTTGCAACACCCCCTTGGCCAATACGGGGCGCGACTGGCGCATGCCCTATGTGGGTCTGGTCCATCTGTGCCTGCGGGCGGGTGGCGCACCGCTTGTGCCTGCGTTTGTGCCAGTGCAGATGCACCTGGAGACCGCCAGCGCCCAGGGCACGCCGCCCCGCACAGGTTGGAGCCAGCTGAGGGCGTTGCTGGGCTTCATGCCCCGCATTGCGGCGGCGCGATTCACTGGCAGCTTTCGCCGCACACCTTTCTTCACAGCCACTGGTGTGCCCGTGGTGGCTGTGCGCGTGCTGACCGCCGCCGAGCGCGAAAGGGCCATGGCTGCGGTGTAGGCGCTAGGCCGGTTGCATGGGGCCTCTGCGCCACCGGCCGAGCGGCCGGGCATGCCAGAATGCCCACGGTTTGCTTGGGAGCCATGGGCCCGGATGCTGGTGCGTCGGGTTGTGCTGCGTTCCCTGCCGAACCCCAAAACACCAAAAGGAGACCCCATGTCGGCAGGAGACTGGAAAGACATGTACGCCGCCGCCGTGGCGGGAGACCTGGCGCTGGTGCGCCACCACATCAGTGCGAGCGTGAACCCCAACTACCAGCACCCCGAGATTCTGTGCACACCCCTGGTGGCCAGCCTGATCCATGGGCACAGCGAGATCGCGCACTACTTGCTGGCCCACGGCGCCGACCCCGGGCTGCGCTCCGACTTTGACGACATGACCCCGCTGGAGGCCGCACGCAGGTACCGGCGCACCGAGTTCATCGCCTTGCTGCAGGCACGGGGTGCCAAGGAAGAGCGCAAACCGTTCTGGTGGCGCTGGTTGCCGGTGTAGGCGATGCGGCGGGGTGATGGATCACCCCGTTGCCCACAGATTCTCAGAGGCCGGCGAGGCAGCGCTGGAGGGCTGTATTGAACTGGTGCGGGGCTTCCAGCGAAGGCAAATGCGCCACGCCCGGCAGCATGGTGCCTTGCGCGGCAGGGATGCGCTGAGCGAGCAGCCTGCATCGGTCTTGCAAATGCGGAAGGTCGAGATCGCCCCACAGCACGGTCGTGAGGGCCTGGATGGACTCCAGCCGCGCCCATGCCGATGGCTCTTCGACGGCCACTCCCGGGTGCGGCGCCCGCAGTGCGGTCCCGTTCATCGACAGAAAAAGGGAGCGTGCCTCGCCTCCGACCCGGCCCGGCGGGCTCAGGGGGCCGTCCAGCCACAGCTGGGCCTGCAGTTCGTTTTTTGCATCCAGGTCGCCACGCGATGCGGTTGCATGGATGGTGTCCATGAGCTCTTTCACCGTGGCGACGGGCTCTGGCGTCGGTGCGCCGCCGACACCGGGCGACACCAGCACCAAGCCACCCACGCGCGCAGGCTGAGCCATGGCTGCTTCGATGGCAATACGACCGCCCATGGAGCAGCCGACGAGAACTGCCTGCTCATATCCAAGAGCATCCATTACCGACCACAGGTCGGCCACGTGGGAATGCGGCATGGGTGCGAGAGTGCGCGATTCGCCAAACCCTCGGCGGTCATAGCTGATGGCAGGGCGGAACGAGGCCAGCCAGCTGCAGGAGGCCCGCCACATGCGTCGGTCCGCGACGTTGGCGTGCAGGAAAAGGACCGGTACACCCGCAGCGCCGGGGTGAGCGTCCTGCTCCACAGCCAGCAACGCACCGCTGACTTTCACCTGCATCGTTTTCCTAGTTGTCATGCGGGGGAAGATACCGACCGCCGACTCGGGGTGTCAATGCGAGGTGTCAGGCGGCTCGCCGCACAGGGTCACAGCAGCGCGGTTTCCTTCGCCCGCATCTTGGCGGCTATGTACTCCCCATGCGTCACATGCAGTAGCCCGGCCACCTTGCTGATGGTGTGCATCTCGTTCTCGTCCAGGCGCGCATCGGCATAGGCCACCTGCCACATGGCTTCGACCAGCTGAATCTTCTGGTCCTGCGTGAAGTGCTCGTTCAGGCTGCTGGTGAAGCGCTGGTAGTCGTAGGCGGTTTGGGATGTGGTCACGGCCAGCTCCAGCAGGCGGGCCAGTTCGTCGTCGCTCAGCGCAAACTTGCTGCGCAGGGCGGCCACTACGGTGGTGCGCTCGGCGTCGTCCATGGAGGCATCAAATCGCACCACCTCCACCAGCAGCACGGCGGCGGCCAGCTGCACGGTGTGTGCGCGCTCGGCGGGTGACTGTGACGGCGTGGGCTGCGTGAAGCTGTCGAACAGGTCTTTGAGGGTTTGGAACATCGGGGGCCTTTGGGGAGGGCTTTCGCCGTGTGGCGCAAGGGGGTGGAGGTGTGGTCGCGCCGGTTGGTTCCCTCCGGGCGCGTGGGCGGTTGCGCACTTTGCGCTCGCTGCTGCCTATTGCCCCGGCGACAATTGGGGGTCATGACGAAGAAAACCATACTCCCCCTGCAACTGCTGGTTGCCCCCGACAAGAACGACCCCGCACCGCTGATCCTGTACCACGGGCGCAACTGCCCCGATGGTTTTGGCGCCGCGCTGGCGGCCTGGCTGTACTACGGCGACAGCGCCGAGTACCGGGGGCTGGACCATGGCGATGTGCTCTCGGTGGACGACCTGCCGCCTGTGGCGGGCCGCACTGTCTACATCCTCGACTTTTCGTTTTCGGCCGAGATCCTGCAGGCCATTGACGAGCGCGCCGCCAAGCTGGTGATGCTGGACCACCACAAGAGTGCTGCCGAAAAGCTCACTGGTTTTGCCTGCCGCTGTGGCGTGGTGCACTTCGACATGAGCAAATCGGGTGCGCGCCTGGCCTGGGAGTTCTTCCACCCGCATACCCCCATACCGCCGCTGCTGCAGTATGTGGAAGACCGTGATATCTGGAAGTGGGAGTTTGAAGAGAGCGCACGCTTTCTGTCGGCGCTCGACATGGAGACTCAGGACTTTGCGCGCTGGAGCGAGATTGCCAGCTTCAGCCCCGAGCAGCTCGCGCAGTTCATGGTGCGCGGCGCGGCCATGGACGAGAAGTACAAGAAGCTCTGCGCCGACATCGCAGAGGGCGCGCAGCCCCTGGTGTTCAACGGCATTGCAGGCCTGATGGTGAATGCGCCCGGCATGTTCCACAGCCTGGTGGGCGACATGCTCTCGGCCAAGACCGGCACCTTTGCGCTGATGTGGAGCGCGGGCGAAAAAGGTGTGAAGGTGGGGCTGCGTGCGCAGCGCAACTTTGACTGCATCGCACTCGCCGAAAGCATGGGCGGCGGCGGGCATGCACAGGCCTGTGGCTTCAAGATGAAGGTGGAGCGCCTGCCCGAACTGCTCTCTGGCACCTTCAATGCCTGAAGCAGGCGCCGGTTTTGAATAAAAATCGGCCGTTGCGCGCTATGAATAAGCACTGATAGCTATTAAATATATAGCAATCGGCGCAAGTTACACCAGCCGCAAGTCCGCCCCCTTCGTCCCTGGAAACACTCGCGCCACGGCGGCCGCGTTCAACCCGTACAACCGGGCGAACAACCCGCCCAGCACGGCACGGTAGTCGTTGAGCACGGGGTAGTCGCGGTTCTGGAACAAGGTGGTGGCCGTCAGCGCCTGCTGTTCGCCCACTATGCGCCCGCCGCCCACACCGCCGCCCAGCACCCAGAACACGGTGCCGTGGCCGTGGTCGGTGCCCCGGTTGCCGTTCTCGCGGAAGGTGCGGCCAAACTCGCTGACCACCACGACCACGGTGTGCTTCCATGCCGGGCCCATCTCGTCGGCAAAGCCTGCCAGGCCCCGGCCCAGCTCTTCAAACCGGTTGGCCAGCGCGCCCGTGGCCGCACCTTGGCCCACATGGGTGTCCCAGCCGCCCACGTCCACAAAACCGATCTGGTAGCGCGTCTGCATCAGCTTTGCCATGCGCCGGGCCGTGCCTTCAAAGCCCTTGGTGCTCAGTGCATTGCGGCTGGCGGCCTCCATCTCGCCCTGCATGGTGCGCGCCACTTCTTCGCGCGTGGCAAAACCTTCGGCCACGGGTGTGGCCAGTGGCGTGCCCCGGTACATGGATTCGATGAGCTGCGCCTGCCGCGCGTCTACACCACTGCGGCCCGCCGCCGCGCTCAGCAGCGTGTTGGGCACATCCACTGCGCCGCGCAGCACCAGGGGCAGGGTGCTGGTGAAGGCCATGGGCTGCAGCGCGGCCGCGGCTGGGGTGTGGCCGGTGCGCGGGTTCAGCTCGGCCACCAGCCGGTTCAGAAAACCCGAGCGGTAGTCGCGCCGCCCGCCCACGGGCTGGCCCAGCTCCATGCTGTCTTGCGTGTCGAAGTGGCTGCGCGAGAGGTCGTCGGTGCCCGCAAACGGCACAAAGGCCAGCTGGCGCTGCTGGTACAGCGGCAGCATCGAATCTGCCAGCACGGGGTGCAGGCCCCAGTCGGGCGTGAGCGGCAGCGCGCCGCCGTCCTGCCCCGGGCGGGCAATGGCGATGTTGGGCCGTGTCTCGTAGTAGTAGCTGCTGGCCGTGGGCACCAGCAGGCTGGCGCAGTCATAACCACCGCGCAAGAACACAAGCAGAAAACGCACGTCCTGCGCGCCGGGGGCGGCCATCGCGCTGGCGCTGTGCACGCCGAGGGCGCTCGCGCCCAGGGCTTGAAGAAGGTGTCTGCGTCGCATGGTGATTTCCTCAGCCGTGCATGAACTCCGGTGATGCAAGGAACAGCAGGTTCCACTCGCGCGGCGATGCCGCCTGCGCCAGCGCATTGCGCGTGGCGGCCGACCAGGTGGGCTGCAGGGCGCGCACATAGGCACTCTGCGCCAGCGGCGGGGGCGTGCGCTGCGATGCCGACTGCTCGGCCATCCTCATCTCCTTCTCGCGCGGGGTGGGCATGGGGGCGGTGGCCACCCCAGCCCCGATGGCGCGGGCGATCTCGAAGCGGGTGGACATCTGCCCCGAGCCCGCCCATGCCGCCGCGTCCAGCGGGTAGCCGTCGGGCGTGGCGCGGCCATACAGGGGCTCGGCCAGGCGCTGCAGCCAGCCCAGCGCGGGCTCGGCGCCGGGCAGCACGGCGTCGCCATGGGCCAGGCGCAGGCTGGCCAGCACATAGTGCACCGGGTCGCGAAAGCGCTGGCCCAGCGATGCACGAAACTCCGGCGCGCTGAACAGTGCCTCCAGCACGGCGGCGATATCGCCATCGGTGCGCTCGAACGTGCGGGCCAGGGTTTGCAGCAGCGCGGGCGGTGGCTTGTCGCCCACCAGGAAAAGCGCGATCTTGCGCGTGATGAAACGCGCTGTGGCTGGTGCGCGTGCCAGGCGGTCCAGCGCTTCGTCCACCTCAGCCAGGCCTTCGGCGCGGAGGGGCTGGCCCAGCAGCGTCTTGGGCTCCCAGTCATGTCGCTGGGGGTTGAACTCGAACAGGCCATCGCGCACGTAGTGGCGGCGCAGCGCGGGCTTCATGCGCGGGGGCTCGTCGCCGTCTGGCTGGCGTGCAATGCCCACACCGGTCAGCACGCGTGCCAGCTCCTGCACATCCTGCTGGCTGTAGCCGCCGTCCACGCCCAGCGTGTGCAGCTCCATCAGCTCGCGCGCGTAGTTTTCGTTGATGCGGCCCGCTGCGTTGCGCGCGTTGTCCAGGTAATGCAGCATGGCCGGGTGGCGCACCGTGGCACCCAGCAGGTCGCGAAAACGCCCCAGCGCATGGGGGCGGATGGCGCGTTCCTCGTAGTCGCCCACCAGCACACGCAGGTGGCCCTTGCCCGCAAACACGCTGAAGTGGTTCATCCAGAACCAGGTCATCTTCTCGCGCAGCTGGGTGGGCGAATACAGCGCGCGCAGCACAAAACGCTCGGCAGCCTCTTGCTGCAGCGCGCGCATGTCCTGCTGCCAGGCCTTGAGCGCGGCTTTGCGGCCATCCTCGGTGGGCTGGGCCTTGGCGGCCTGGTGCTGGGCCTCCATGCGCGCGGCCAGATCGGGCAAGGGCGTGCGGGTGATGGCCATGGCGTCGATCTGCGCCTGGGCTGCGCGGGGCAGCGTGGCGGGCGGGGGGCGCAGCTGCGCGGCCAGGTAGGCCGCAACCCCTTGCGGTGGCAGCGCCTGTGCGCCCTGGGCAGTGTTGCCCCAGGTCACGCGGTCCAGCAGGCGGGTTTGCGTGGCTTCGTCAGCGCTGGCCCAGCCAGCGGTACCCGCCGGGGCGGCGGCGCGGCCCAGGCCCAGCGGGGCGGAGGCAGCCATGCCCAGCAGGCCAGCGAGCACGGTGCGGCGGTGAAGAGGGCCGGGGAGCGGGGCGGAAAGAGCGTTCATGGGGCGCACAGGGGGCAGGCAGTGGAGCGCATGGTGCTCCGCCCCAACGCGCCGTGCAAGCCTGCCGCGCGGGTTTTACCTGCGCGACACAAACGCCCCGGAGCTTGTTTACACGGGCTGTTGCGCCGTCGCTGAACCGCTCAGCTGCTCAGCTGCTGGCCTGCGCAGCTTCCTCGAAACGGTCCACCGTGCGCAGGGTCTTGAACGCCAGCATCCAGCCACCCACCACGCCCAGCGTGCACAGGCCGCCCACCACGGCGGCGGGCACCACGCCCAGCCAGGCGGCGCTGGTGCCCGCGCGGAACTCGCCCAGCTCGTTGGACGAGCCGATGAACAGCATGTTGACCGCGTTCACCCGCCCGCGCATGGTGTCGGGCGTGGAGAACTGCACCAGTGCCCCCCGGATGTACACGCTCACCATGTCGGCCGCTCCCGCCACCATCAGCGCCGCAAACGACAGCCAGAACCAGTGCGAGAGCGCAAACACGAGGTTGGCCACACCAAACACCGCCACGGCGATGAACATGGTGCGCCCCACATGGCGGTTGAAGGGCCGCATGCTCAGGTACAGCCCGGCACCCACCTCGCCCACGGCCATGGCGCTGCGCAGCGCGCCCAGGCCGGCCGGGCCTACGTGCAGCACCTCTTGCGCGTAGATGGGCAGCAGGGCCACCACGCCGCCCAGCAGCACGGCAAACAGGTCCAGCGAAATGGTGCCCAGGATGATGGGCCGCGAGCGGATGAAGCCGATGCCCGCGCCAAAACGCTGCCACATCGTGCCCTGCGTGGGCCCGGGGGCGGTGCCGTGTGCCACCGGAACCCGCAGTACCAGCGCCACCCCCAGCGCAAAGCAGGCGCAGCACATGGCATAGGTCAGCTCGCCGCCGCCCAGCGCATACAGCAGCCCGCCCAGCAGGGGCCCGCCGATGCTGGCCACGCGCATCAGCATGCTGTTGGCAGCCATGGCCTGCGCCAGATGCCCGCGCGGCACGATCTGCGGCAGCAGGCTTTGCATGGCCGGGCCCGAGAACGCGCGCGAACAGCCATACAGCACCAGCACCGCATAGATGCCCGCCACCCCGCTGGCCCCGTGGCCCGACAGCCACCACAGCAGTGCGCTGCACACCCCGCCCACCGCCCAGGCCAGCGCCAGGATGCGCTTGCGCGCAAACCGGTCGATCAGATCGCCCGCCGGCAGCAGCAGGCACAGCATGGGCAGAAACTGCGCCAGCCCCACATAGGCCAGCGCCAGGGGTTCACGGGTGAGGTCGTACACCTGCCAGGCCACCACCACGGCCTGCACCTGGGTGGCCACCACGGCCACCACGCGGGCGATCAGAAAAGCAACAAAACCGGAATGGCGGTAGACGCTGGTGGGCTCGGCAGTGGGCGCCGCAAAAGGGGATGGGGGGGCGGTCATGACAAACGGGGACGGGTTGGCACCGGGGCGCTGTGCGCGGTGGAGCCAGGAGGGAGAAAGACCCCACGATGCTATCGGCGATGCCCCCTGCGCGCTGGCGGCTTAGGTAAAGACCCGCAGAAATCGCCATTCAGGTTTTGCCGGAGCGCGTCGATAAGGAGACAGAGAAGCGGGTTTCCGGGCCCCCGGCGCTGTGGCGTGGGGCGCGGTGCCTGTGTATTTATCCACCACTCACCAGGAGCTGCGGGGCTGGCCATGGGGTTGACGATCAACACCAACGTGATGTCGCTGAATGCGCAGCGCCGGCTTGGCAATGCGCAGAGCGATATGGCCACGACCGTGCAGCGCCTGTCCTCGGGCCTGCGCATCAACAGCGCCAAGGACGACGCCGCGGGCCTGGCGATCTCCGAGCGGTTCACTTCCCAGATACGGGGTTTGAACCAGGCGGCGCGCAATGCCAACGACGGCCTGTCGCTCATGCAGACGGCCGAGGGCGCGCTGCAGAGCGTCACGGCCAGCCTGCAGCGCATCCGCGAGCTGGCTGTGCAGGCCGCCAACGACACCAACAGCGCGTCCGACCGCCAGGCGATCCAGGCCGAGGTGACGCGGCTGGCGCAAGAGATTGACCGTACCGGGCGCACCACGCAGTTCAACGGCATGGACGTGTTCGACCGCTCTGACGCCAGCGTGGTGGGCGACGAGAACCTGCTGTCCGTGTTTGATGGCCTGACCAGCGCGGGCAGCTGGCTGGAGAGCAGCGAAAACCTTATCCGCACCTATTTTGGCCTGCAGGGCGATGGGGCGGCCATCGACATCCGCTACACCGGCTTTACCGACAACGCGGGCGGTGTGGCTGCCTATGTGCAGGTCACCGGGTTTGACGGGCAGGGGCGGGGCAACAACCTGGTGCTGCAGGTGGACATGGCCGACTTCGTGCCGCCCAACCCGCCCAATGGGGGCTCTGCGCCGTTCTACAACGACCGTGTGATTGCCCACGAAATGGTGCACGCGGTGATGGCCCGCTCCACCAACTGGCAGAACATCACTGGCAGCCACCTGTGGTTTGCCGAAGGCGCGGCCGAATTCATCCACGGCGCCGAAGAACGGGTGCGCGCCGACGTGGCCAACCTGGGCGTGGCCGCGGTGGTGGCGGCCATTGGCGGGCCCAGCAATACCAGCGAGTTCTACTCGTCCAGCTACTCGGCCGTGCGCTACATGCACGAGCGCATCAAGACGGCGGGCGGCACCGGCATCAAGGATGTGCTCACCTACATGAGCAACAACCCCGGCTCCACGCTGGACGCGGCCATTGGCGCAGCCTCGGCCGGGGCCTTCACCAACGCGGGCGATGTGCTCACGCAGTACGGGCTCAACGGGGCGGCCTTCATCGGCAGTTTTGACCTGAACAATGCCGACACCGGCGCCATTGGCGGCGCCGACGTGGACGGCGGCATGGTGCGCGACGCCAAGGCGGCGCTGCCCAACCAGGGCAGCCGCTCGGGCAAGGACGCGCTGCAGGGCTTCACCGAGACCTACGAAAACATCGCCTCGACCAGCGGCGCCATCAGCACCAAGGTGTTCCAGGTGGGCGCCAACGCCAACCAGACCCTGGAAACCCGCGTGGGTGCGATTGGTCTGGGCGCCATGGGGCTGCGCAACACGCTGGACGTGACCACCTCGGCCGCGCAGGCCATCGTGTCGGTAGACCGCGCGCTGGACTACGTGAACAGCCAGCGTGCCGTCATCGGCGCGCAGTCGTCGCGTCTGGAGTCGGCCATCACCAACTTGCAGATCGGCAGCGAGAACCTCTCGGCCAGCCGGGCGCGCATCACCGACACCGACTTTGCGGTGGAGACCGCCACCCTGGCGCGCCAGCAGATCCTGCAGCAGGCGGGCAACGCCATGGTGGTGCAGGCCAACCAGATGCCCCAGGGCGTGCTGGCTTTGCTGCGCACCTGATCCATCCCTCTGCAGCCCAGCTCAGCGCTGGCTGCGCCGGTGCCGGTAGTCCCACGGCGCCAGCGGCCGCTTCTGCGACCACAGGCCGGTGCCACTGCTGCGCGCCTGCTGCTGCAGCGCTGCCAGCTCCGGGCGCGATTCGGCATAGGGCGTGTACACCCAGGCCAGGCCCGCGCGCACCTGGGCCGTGGCCACATCGGCACTGCCGCAGCGCACATGGGCCACCGTGCGACCGTAGCTGTCTTCATCCACTGGCTGCAGCGTGGCGCGCTGCCTGAAGCACAGCCGCGCCAGGTTCTGCCGCGACTTCTGGCCAAACGGCTGGCGCGACTCGGGCGCGTCGATGGCGGCAATGCGCACCTTCACCTGCTGGTAGGCGCCGGGCGCGCCGCAGCGCGCGGTGAGGGTGTCGCCGTCGCTGATGGCGACGACCAGGCAGAACAGGGAAGCAAGGGGCACGGGCGGTGGTGGGGTTGGGAGAGGTGGGCGAAAGGCTGCGTTGACGGGAGGCGGCAGCTTTACAAGCTATTTTGGCCTCTTGGGCGCAATGGATAAGCGCTGATAGCTATCAATAGTGTAGCTGCTGTGGAGCAGGCTCCGGGGCAAGCCGGGGGGTGTGGCCCATGGAGTGCAGGAATGCCGGTTTTTTGTGCAGCCTGCTGAAACCACACACCGGCGCGGGTTTGAGAACGTGTTCACGATCTTTTCCGGGCCGCGCAAGTGCCTTGCCGGGATGGGGTGCAAGGCGCGGTGCGCGGTGGATAGCTCGGCTATCCACAAGCGCCGCAACGCCGCAGACCGCCCGGCAAGGCACTTGCCCGAAGGGTTGGGGCGAAATCGGGCGA
>NZ_JBWKZU010000025.1:0-72760 GCF_059424825.1 Acidovorax sp. GW101-11A03
ACCGTACCCTCGTCCCACAGCGTGGCCGTGGGGTTGTTGGGGTAGGCGATGTAGGTGATGGCAGGTTTGTGCTGGGCGATGGCAGCGAGCATGGCGGGCTCGTCCAGCTCGAAGTCGGGCGTGAGCGGCACGCCGACAAAGTCCAAGCCCTGCAGCTGCGCAGACAGCGGGTACATCACGAAGCCGGGCATGGGCGCGAGCATGGTGGCGCGTTGGCCGGTGCCAGGCTGGGCACAAGCCAGGGCCAGCAGGGTGATGAGTTCATCGGAGCCATTGCCCAGCACGATGCCATAGCCCTCTGGCATGCCAGCGTACTTTGCGAGCGCCGCCTTCAGGTCCAGCAGGCGGTCGCCAGGGTAGCGGTTGAGTGCCACCCCACCCAGACGCTGGCCCAGCGCAGCCTGCAGGTGTGCAGGCAGGCGAAACGGGTTCTCCATCGCGTCCATCTTGAGCATGCCGGTGGAGGGCTGCACGGCGTAGGCGTGCATGGCGCGCACGTCGGGGCGGATGCGGGCCAGGGCTTGAAGCGGGGAAGATGGAGCGGCGTTGGTCATTCGGCGGTGTCCAGTTCGTTGGGGGTGACAAGGAAAGGGTTGATCGGCCGCACGGCGTCCAGCGGCTGGTCGTGTGGCAGCGCCTCGGTCAGCAGGTAGCGGCAGCCCTGCTGGTGGGCAGACGAGAGGATTAGCGCATCCCAGTAACTCAGGCGGTAGCGGTCCTGCAGGTCCCAGGCGCCGTCCACGGTGTAGGAGTCGAGGTGGGGCGGCAGCCACACGCGCAGGCGACGCACCTGGGCGCGCACCTGCTGCAGCACCTGCGGGCCGTCAAAACGCTGGATGGCCTGGTTGTACAACTCGTTGAGCACCTGCGAGCTGATGCGGCCGCTGCGCGTCTGCCAGCAAAAGCTGATCCACTCACGCGCCCGCGCCTGGCGCTCGGCATCGCGGTCGTCCACGCTGGCGAGCAGGATTTCGGTATCGACAAAGATGGGAACGGTGGCCATGTGCGCTCCGCTGCTCAGCGCAGAAACAGGGTCTCGCGCGGAACATAAGGCCCGCTGGAAGCGCCCCAGCTCTCAAACCCCAGCGCCTCGCGCATGGCCTGGGCGTAGGCGTCTTCCTGGCGCATCTTTTCGGCCAGCCATTCACCGAGCAGGCGGGACACGCTGCTGCCGCGCCTGGCGGCTTCCACGCGTACCCATTCGGCTACGGCGTCGTCCATGGTCACGGTGACGTTTTTCATGGGAGTCATATTACACGAAGTTCGTGAATCACGAACTTCGTGTTTATTTTTCAAGAAAGGTCAGGCAGCCTGCCGCTGCCCCTGCAGCATGCGCGTGGCCATGTCGCCCACGGTGCGCAGCGCCTCCAGGTGCGCGGGCGACCAATCGCCGCCCACTCCAATGCGCAGGCAGTTGCGAAAGCGCCCGCTGGTGCTGAACACCGTGCCGGGTGCGATCAGGATCTGCCGGGCCAGGCAGGCCTCGTGCAGTTGCACCGAATCGAGCGCGCGGGGTAGCTCCAGCCACAGCAGCAGGCCGCCGGGCGGGTCGCTCACGCGCGTGCCCTGCGGGAAATGCGCCGCAATCACCCGGCGCGCCTCGTCCATGCGGGCCGCCACACCCGCATGCAGCTGGCGCATGGCGGCGGCATGGCCTGCCTGGGTGATGAGGTCAGCCAGGGCTAGTTCCAGCACGGCCGACTGCCCGCCCGCCTGCAGGTCCTTGATGGCGCGCACCTTGTCGGTCCAGCGGCCCGCCTCCAGCCAGCCCAGGCGCAGGCCCGGCGCCAGCGTCTTGGAGAACGAATCACACAGCATCACATGGCCCGTGGTGTCGTAGGACTTGACGGTACGCCGCATCTCGTCCACCTCCGCCAGGTCGTTGTAGATCGCGTCCTCGATCACCGCCATGCCGTGCCGCGCCGCCATCTGCGCCAGGCGCTTGCGCTCGGCCTGGGGCATGCAGCTGCCCAGCGGGTTGCTGAGCGTGGGCACCACCATCACGGCCTTGACCGGCTGGGTGTCCAGCGCGAGCTGCAACGCATCCAGCGACAGGCCATTGCGTGGGTGGGTGGGAATCTCCAGCGCCTTGAGGTGCAGGCCCTGCAGCACCTCCAGAAACGAAAAATGCGTGGGCGACTCCAGCGCCACCACATCGCCCGGCTGCGTGACGGCGCGCAGGCACAGTGCAATGCTGTCCATGCAGCCCCCGGTGATCACGATGTTCTCGGGGTCCAGGCTGCAGCCCAGGCTGACGGCGTAGCGCGCCAAGGCGCGGCGCGCATCCACATGGCCCGCGGAGCTGGGGTAGGTGCACAGCAGGTTGCGGTGGCGCTGGGCCGCACGCACCACGGCGCGGCGCACGCGGTCGGGGTTGAACAGCTCGGGGCCCGGTGTGCCGCTGCTGAACGAAAGCATGTCCTCCGGCTGGTTGCGGCCCAGGATGCGCTGGCCCAGCCAGTCCACCGACACCTCGCGCGGGCGGCGCATGGGTCGCGGCGTGCTGGGCTCGGGCAGGCTCACCGGCCGCGCTGCCACAAAAAAGCCGGAGCGCGGGCGGGCCGTGATCAGACGGGCATCTTCGAGCCAGTGGTAGGCCTGCACCACCGTGGTCTGCGCCACGCCGTGCTGGCGCGCCAGCTCGCGCACCGACGGCAGCTTCTCGCCGCGCGCCAACGTGCCGTTGCGGATCAGCTGCGCCAGCTGCTCGGCGATTTGAAGATAAAGCGGAAGAGCGTCATCGGTGGCCATGGCTGCATTCTGTACTGGCAGCCAGACGGATAGCCAGTACAGAGCAGATGCAGCCCATACAGTACAGATAGGCAGTACAGCCGGTCTGTACTGGACCAGGTCCTACATGCCTGTCCGTAGCGCCGCGCGCGCCCTGGCCGCACAGTGAAGGCATGAACACGCTGCACATCCCCACCCCACCGTCGCCCACGCTGCCCGCCCAGCCTGCGGTGCCCCTCACCCTGCAATGGAAGCGCCAGCCCCTGCCGCCGCTGCAGGCCGTCCAGGTGCTGGACTTCCGCACAGGCGAGATCGCCCTGCTCGAAGTCGAACAAGGCCGCGTCTGGGTGACCTGTGATGGTCTGCTGGAAGACTATTTTCTGGAGGCGGGCCAGCGCCTGTCGTTCACCGGCCCGGTGCGGCTGCGCGTCAGCGCCGATGGACACCGGCCTGCGCGGCTGAGCTGGGCGAAACACCGGGCAGTGGCAGGTGCTGCTTATCCGCCAGCACCCTCTGCACCCGTCGCAGCCCCTCAGCCCAAGGCAACGGCACCCGCACAGGGCGCCCTGCACCGGGGCGCGATCAGCGCGGCTTGACGGGCGGAGTCAGCCGCATCTCTGCCGCCTGCGCGTGGGCCTGCAGGCCCTCGCCATAGGCCAGCTCGGCCGCAATCGTTCCCAGCACCTGGGCACCGGCTTTGCTCACTTCGATGATGCTGCTGCGCTTCTGGAAGTCGTACACGCCGAGTGGCGACGAGAAACGTGCGGTGCCGCTGGTGGGCAGCACGTGGTTGGGACCGGCGCAGTAGTCGCCCAGGCTTTCGGAGGTATAGGCCCCCAGGAAGATCGCCCCTGCGTGGCGCAGCAGCGGCTCCCAGCGGTGCGGGTCGGTGCTGCTGACTTCCAGGTGTTCGGGTGCGATGCGGTTGCTGATCGCACAGGCTTCTTCCATGTCTTTCGTCAGGATCAGCGCGCCGCGCCCAGTGAGGCTCTTGGCGATGATCTCGGCGCGCGGCATGGTGGGCAACAGGCGGTCAATCTCGCGCTGCACGGCGTCGAGGTAGGCGGCGTCAGGGCACAGCAGGATGCTCTGCGCCAGCTCGTCATGTTCGGCCTGGCTGAAGAGATCCATGGCCACCCAGTCGGGCGGCGTGGTGCCGTCGGCCAGCACCAGGATTTCGCTCGGGCCTGCAATCATGTCGATGCCCACAGTGCCGAACACACGCTTCTTGGCGCTGGCCACATAGGCGTTGCCGGGGCCGGTGATCTTGTCCACCTTGGGCACGGTGGCCGTGCCGTAGGCCAGCGCGGCCACGGCCTGCGCGCCGCCGATGGTGAAGGCGCGGGTGACGCCGGCCACGTAGGCGGCGGCCAGCACCAGCTCGTTGCGCTCGCCCTTGGTCGAGGTGCCCTCGCCCGTTCCGCCCGTGGCCACGCTGCCGCGCACCGGCGTGGGCACGACCATGATGATTTCCTGCACGCCCGCCACGTGGGCCGGGATGGCGTTCATCAGCAGGCTGGACGGGTAGGCGGCCTTGCCGCCGGGCACGTAGATGCCCACGCGGTCCAGCGGCGTGACCTTCTGGCCCAGCAGGGTGCCGTCTTCGTCGCGGTAGCTCCAGCTCTCGCCCGAAGCCTTCTTCTGCGCCTCGTGGTAGCTGCGCACGCGCTTGGCAGCGGCTTGCAGCGCGTCGCGCTGGGCCTCTGGGATGGCGTCAAACGCGGCCTTGAAGTCGGCTTGGGTCAGCTCCAGCGCCGCCATGTTAGGGGCGCTGAGGCCGTCGAAGCGGGCGGTGTACTCCAGCACGGCCGCGTCGCCACGCTTTTGCACGTCGGCCAGGATGTCGGCCACGCGCTGCTCGATGGCCGCGTCGGTGTCGGCAGACCAGTGCAGGCGGGCTGCAAAATCAGCCTCAAAAGTGGCCGCAGCGGTGGACAGACGGGCGGGAGCAGCTACCAAAGTCATAGTGCGTTCTACGGTGGGTTCAGTTCTTGGGGGCAGGGATGGCCGAAGCAAACGCATCGATGATGCGGCGCAGCGGCGCCTGCTTGAGCTTGAGCGCGGCCTGGTTCACAACGAGATAGGAGCTGATGTCCATGATGCGCTCGACCTCCACCAGATGGTTGGCCTTGAGCGTGTTGCCGGTGGAGACCAGGTCCACGATGGCATCGGCCAGGCCGGTCAGCGGCGCCAGCTCCATGCTGCCGTAGAGCTTGACCATGTCCACGTGCACGCCCTTGGTCGCGAAGAAGTCGCGGGCGATGCTGGTGTATTTGGTGGCGACCTTCAGGCGTGCGCCCTGCTTGACGGCGCGCTCGTAATCGAAGTCATTGCGCACGGCCACGCTCACGCGGCACTTGGCGATCTGCAGGTCCAGCGGCTGGTACAGGCCTTGGCCACCGTGTTCGATGAGGGTGTCCTTGCCCGTCACGCCGATGTCGGCGCCGCCGTATTCCACATAGGTGGGCACGTCGGTGGCGCGCACCAGCACCACACGCACATTGGGCTGGTTGGTGGGCAGGATGAGCTTGCGCGACTTTTCGGGGTCTTCGAGCACCTCGATGCCTGCAGCGGCCAGCAGCGGCAGGGTTTCGTCAAAGATGCGGCCCTTGGAAAGCGCCAGGGTGATCATGTTGCTGCTGCTCATGCTTTTACTCGTTCGATGTCGGCGCCGATGCCGCGCAGTTTGGCTTCCATGCAGTCGTAACCACGGTCCAGGTGATAGATGCGGTCCAGCACGGTCTCGCCGTCGGCCACCAGGCCAGCGATGACCAGGCTGGCCGAGGCGCGCAGGTCGGTGGCCATCACGGTGGCGCCGGACAGGCGTGGCACGCCTTCGATCACAGCCACCTTGCCATCCACCTGAATTTTGGCGCCCAGGCGCACCAGCTCGTTGACGTGCATGAAACGGTTTTCAAAAATCGTCTCGGTCACCGTGGCCGCCCCCTGGGCGATGCAGTTGAGCGCCATGAACTGGGCCTGCATGTCGGTGGGGAAACCTGGGTACTCGGTGGTGCGAAACCCCTGGGCCTTGAGCGTGGCGCCGCCAGGGCTCTTCACGTGGATGCCACCCTCCACCGCCTGCACGTCGGCACCGGCTTCACGCAGCTTCTCGATGACGGCGTCCAGGTGATCGGCGCGGCCATGGCGCAGCACCACATCACCGCCCGTGGCGGCCACGGCGCACAGGAAGGTGCCTGCCTCGATGCGGTCGGCCACCACGCGGTGGGTGCAGCCGTGCAGTTGGTCCACGCCCTGGATGCGGATGCGGCTGGTGCCGTGGCCTTCGATCTTTGCGCCCATGGCGATCAGCATCTCTGCCAGGTCCGAAATTTCAGGCTCCTGGGCAGCGTTTTCGAGCACCGTCTCGCCCTCGGCCAGCGCGGCGGCCATCAGAAAGTTCTCGGTGCCCGTCACCGTGACCATGTCGGTGGTGATGCGCGCGCCCTTCAGGCGCTTCCAGCCTGCGGGCAGCTTGGCAATGATGTAGCCGTGCTCCACCACGATTTCGGCGCCCATGGCGGCCAAGCCCTTGATGTGCTGGTCCACCGGGCGCGAACCGATGGCGCAGCCGCCGGGCAGCGACACCGTGGCCTCGCCAAAGCGCGCCAGCAGCGGGCCCAGCGCCAGCACCGAAGCGCGCATGGTCTTGACCAGCTCATAAGGAGCTTCGGGGGTATTCAGGCCGCTGGCATCAATGCGCACCGTGCCGTCGTCGGCACGCTCGGCCGCCACGCCCATGTTGCGGATGAGCTTGAGCATGGTGCTCACATCCTGCAGCCGGGGCACGTTGAGCAGGGTCACGGGTTCGGCCGTGAGCAGGGCGGCGCACAACTCCGGCAAGGCGGCGTTCTTGGCGCCGGAGACCAGCACCTCGCCCTGCAAGCTGCGTCCGCCGCGAATCAGGAGTTTGTCCATGTCAAATAACCAGAATATGAATAAAAATGGGCTCTACCGCGCGTCTATCATGCGCTGATAGCTATCAATAAATGAGTAAGAGTCCTGGCGCTTTGTGCTTACTGCGCCTGCGCCGCCCACTCGGCGGGGGTCAAGGTTTTCATCGACAGCGCATGCACCTCGTCGGTGTGCATTTTCGCGCCCAGCGTGGCGTACACGCGCTGGTGGCGCTGGATGGCACGCTTGCCCTCGAACTCGGGCGAGACGATGGTGGCATACCAGTGGCGGCCATCGCCTTCGAGCGTGATGTGTTCGCAGGCCAGGCCTGCGGTGATGATGTCTTTGAGTTGGTCAGCGGTCATGGTGGGGCGCTCGGAATCAATGAGGACTGACGCAAATCGGGATACAACAACCGCCTCGCCCTGGAGGGGAGCGCTTGCCTGAACCTTGTTTTGCGTAAGTCATGTCAGTTACGGATCTTGTAGCCCGTGCGCAGCAGGTGCACGGCCAGCGCGCTCACGGCCAGCCAGGCGATGCCCACGATGCCCAGGCTGAGCCAGGGCGAGGTGTCGCTCTGGCCAAAGAAGCCGTAGCGGAAGCCGTCGATCATGTAGAAGAACGGGTTGAGGTGGCTCACGGCCTGCCAGAACGGCGGCAGCGACTGGATCGAATAGAACACGCCCGACAGAAAGGTCATGGGCACGATGATGAAGTTCTGGAACGCGGCCATCTGGTCGAACTTGTCGGCCCAGAGCCCCGCAATCAGCCCCAGCGTGGCCAGCAGCGCCGCGCCCAGCAGGGCAAAGGCCAAAATCCACACCGGCGCCGCAAACTCGGGCCGGGCAAACGCCAGCGTGACGATGAACACGCCCAGGCCCACCACCAGCCCGCGCACCACGGACGAACCCACATAGGCCACAAACCAGGCCCAGTGCGACAGTGGCGTGAGCAGCACGAACACCAGGCTGCCCATGATCTTGCTCTGGATCAGGCTTGACGAGCTGTTGGCAAACGCGTTCTGCAGCACGCTCATCATCACCAGGCCGGGCACCAGGAAGGCGGTGTAGCTGATGCGGTCGTAAACCTTGACATGGTCTTCGAGCACATGGCCGAAGATGAGCAGGTACAGCACGGCGGTGAGCACGGGGGCCGCGACGGTCTGGAAGCTAACCTTCCAGAAGCGCAGCACTTCTTTATAAAAAAGCGTTTGCCACCCGGTCATCGTTGTGCCCCCACGCTCGGCACTGCCGTGTCCTCGCTGCCCCCCAAGGGGGCCGCGCCTTGCTTGGGGCGGCCCGGCGCGGCGGCGGACGCCCCCCCTTCCAGCGGGATGTTGGACGCCGATGTGCCCGACATGACCTGCAGGAACACGTCTTCCAGGTCAGGCCTGCGAATCTCCATGTCCTGCACCTCGACCCCGGCCACGCGCAACGCGGCCAGGTGGTTTTCGATCTCGGCCGCGTCGTGCGCAGGCAACTGGACGATGCGGCCGGTGACACGCGCCACAGCGGACAGCGCAGGCGGCAGCACCGTGTCGGTCTTGAACTGCAGCACGCTGCCCGAGGCCGCCTTGAGCAGGTCGGACGTGCTGTTGAGCGCCACCACCTGCCCGGCCTTGAGCATCGCAATGCGGCCACACAGGGCTTCGGCTTCTTCGAGGTAGTGGGTGGTGAGCAGCACGGTGTGCCCTTCCTTATTCAGGCGGGCGATGAAGTGCCACAGGGTCTGGCGCAGTTCCACGTCCACGCCTGCCGTGGGCTCGTCGAGCACGATGATGGGCGGCTTGTGCACCAGCGCCTGCGCCACCAGCACACGGCGCTTCATGCCGCCCGACAGCTGGCGCATGTTGGCATTGGCCTTGTCGGCCAGGCCCAGGTTTTCGAGCAGCTCGTCGATCCAGGCGTCGTTGTTCTTCACGCCGAAGTAGCCCGACTGGATGCGCAACGTCTCGCGCACGTTGAAGAAGGGGTCGAACACCAGCTCTTGCGGCACGATGCCCAGCTTGCGGCGGGCCTCGCCATACTGTGCCTGCACGTCGCTGCCCTGCACCAGCACGCGGCCGCTGCTGGCACGCGCCAGGCCGGCCAGGATGCTGATCAGGGTGGTTTTACCCGCACCGTTGGGGCCGAGGAGTCCGAAGAACTCGCCCTCCTCAATGTCCAGGTTGACCTGGTTCAGTGCCTGAAAAGGGCCTTTGGGCGTGGCAAAGGTCTTGGAGATGGCTTGGAAGGAGACTGCGGGCATGAAGCCGTCGATTTTACGGCCTTGCCTTGAACCGCGTTGGTGAGGGGGCGGGCAGCAGCCTGTGCGCCCTCGGTGCCGAGACTCTGAACCCGCTTCAGGACACCGGCGTGAGCAAGGTGCCCACACCATACAGACCCGCCATGCCGCGCAGCGCCGGGGGCAGGCCCTGCACGGCAAAGGTCTTGCCCACCGAGAGCGCCTCGCGCCGGCATTCCAGCAGCACCGCCAGCGCCGAGCTGTCGAACACCGCCATGGCGCTCGCGTCCACCACCACGCCGTTTTCGCGGTGCACCCGCAGCCCTTGCAGCAGCATCTGCAGGCAGGCCGTGGCCTGGCGGTGGGTGAGTTCGTGGGGCAGTACCAGCATGGCGGATTCGGTCACACCGTTTCAACCCTTGGCGGTGGTGTTGGTCTTGTTGCGCGCCACCAGGGTCTCGATCAGGCCATCAATACCCTTGGCGTTGATCTCCTGCGCGAACTGGCCCCGGTAGGTTTCCACCAGCCACACGCCCAGCACGTTCAGGTTGTAGATCTTCCAGCCTGCGCCGTCGCCGGGGGTCTTTTCGAGCCGGTAGTCGAGCTGGATGGGATCGCCCCGGCCCACGATTTCAGTGCGCACCAGCACGTCCTTGTCTTCGGGCGCGGCACGCAAAGGCTTGACCTGGATGGTCTGGTCGTTGACCTGGGCCAGCGCACCGGCATAGGTGCGCACGAGCAAGATCTTGAACTCTTCCTGCAGGCGCTTTTGCTGCTCGGGCGTGGCCTGGCGCCAGCCCGGACCCACGGCCGCTGCCGTCATGCGACGGAAGTTGACGTTGGGCATGACCGTCTTGTCCACCAGCGCGATCACCTTGGACAGATCGCCAGCCTGGATGGCTTTGTCAGCTTTGACGGTGGAAAGTACATCGGCAGACAGGCGCTTGATCAGCGCATCGGGGGCTTCATCGGCCGCCAGGGCGGGTGCGGACAGGCCCAGAGACAGTGCCATTGCGGCAGCCAGGCTCAGGGCACTGCGGCCCAGGGTACGTCGGTTCATCATGTTCTTGGCTTTCATCAGCGCGGGCTGATGCCCGTCAAATCATTGTGGTGGCCTGGGTGCGCCCGCATGCTTCGCTGAGGTTGCGGATTGCAAGCAAGTGCAACAGGCACCGACTGTCTGTTGGAGCACCCGGCGGGGTTGTTCAGCGCGGAGGCTCTTCGGGCAGTACGCCGTCGTTGCCATTGGCCTCGCTCTTGTCGTCGCCATTGAACGGCGTGCCGGCCTGCTGGCTGCGCACCTGCAGGAACACGTCGCGCGTGAAGCTGTACTTGTCCAGCGCCGCGCTGTCGAGCACCGAGCTGGCACGCAGCAGGTTGGCCCGCGTGTCCACAATGCGCAGCGCATAGAGCGAATTGCGTGCCGAGACCGGGTCCACGTAGCTCACCACATTGCCCTTCATGTCCACCGGCAGGGCCAGGGTGTCACGCACCGTGGAGGGCCCCAGGATCGGCAGCACGAGATACGGACCGGTGCCCATGCCCCAGTAGCCCAGCGTCAGGCCGAAATCCTGCTTGTAGCGGTCGATGCCCAGCTCGCTGGCAATGTCCAGCACACCGCCAATGCCCATGAAGGTGTTCACATTCACCCGCATGAAGGTAGAGGCGGCGGCTTCGCCACGCAGCTGCAGCACGTTGTTCACGAACGACCACACATCACCCAGGTTCGCAAAGAAGTTGCTCACCCCGGTGCGCACGGGCGCGGGCGTGACCTCCTTATAGGCAATCGCCACCGGCTTGAGCACCATCGCATCCACATGCTCATTGAAGTTGGTCATGCTGCGGTTGTAGGACTCCAGCGGGTCACGCGGGTCGGGGTTGGCCACCGTGGCGCAGCCCGTCAGCAGCGCAGCGCCCAGCAAAAGCCCCAGGCAGGTCACCAGGCGCGCCGCCAAAGCCCCGCGTGTTGCGTGGGTGGCCGGGGTTGTGTCGTGAGAGTTCGTCATTTTTTGCCACCTGTCCCGGCAGGTTTGCTGCCGTCTTCGGCCTTGCTGTAAAGAAATTGTCCAATGAGGTTTTCCAGCACCACGGCCGACTGGGTCGCCGTGACCATGTCGCCCGCCACCAGGTTTTTCTCGTCCGCACCGGCCTCGATACCGATGTACTGCTCACCCAGCAGGCCGCTGGTGAGGATCTTGAGCGAGCTATCCCTGGGGAAAGCGTAGCGGTTTTCCATCGCCAGCGTCACCCGCGCTTGGTAGGTCTTGTCATCAAAGGTAATTGCCTGTACCCGCCCCACCACCACACCGGCGCTGCGCACCGCCGCCTGGGGCTTGAGGCCGCCAATGTTGTCGAAACGCGCCGTGATCTGGTAGCCCGGCTGGAAGTTCAGGCTCAGCAGGTTGGCCGACTGCAGCGCCAGAAACACCAGCGCCACCGTGCCGAGCATCACAAAGAGCCCCACCCAGAGATCATTTTTGGAACGTTGCATTGTCTTGGATTCCTTTGCGCGCCAGCTTAGCCAGCGTCAGATACTGAACATCAGGGCCGTGAGCACGAAGTCCAGCGCCAGCACCGCCAGGGACGCCATGACCACCGTGCGCGTGGTGGCGCGCGAAACGCCCTCAGGCGTGGGCTTGGCCACGTAGCCCTGCAAAAGTGCCACAAAGGTCACGGTGAAACCGAAGACCACACTTTTGAGCACGCCGTTGCCCAGGTCTTTCCAGACATCCACCCCGCCCTGCATCTGGCTCCAGAAGGCCCCGGGGTCGATGCCGATCATGAGCACGCCCACCACCCAGCCGCCAATGATGCCCACTGCGCTGAACACCGCCGCCAGCAGGGGCATCGTGATCACCCCGGCCCAGAAACGCGGCGCCAGGATGCGCTGCACCGGGTCCACGGCCATCATCTCCATGGCGCTGAGCTGCTCGCCCGCGCGCATCAGCCCGATCTCGGCCGTGAGCGACGTACCAGCCCGCCCCGCAAACAGCAGCGCCGTGACCACGGGCCCCAGCTCGCGCACCAGGCTCAACGCCACCAGCAGGCCCAGGGCCTCGGAGGACCCATAGCGCTGCAGCGTGTAGTAGCCCTGCAGCCCCAGCACAAAACCCACAAACAGGCCCGAGACCGCAATGATGGCCAGTGAGTAGTTGCCAAGAAAGTGGATCTGGTCGCGCACCAGCCCGGGCCGCACAAAGGTCGCCCCCGCCAGCCGCAGCAGCCGGAAGAACAGGCGCGCACCCAGGCCGATGTCCGCCAGTTGCTGGCGCACGGCAAAGCCGACATCCGAAGGCCTGTACCAGCTCATGACCGGCGCCCCCCTTCCGGGCCGAAGTCCTGGGCCGGATCGGGCGACGGGTAGTGGAACGGCACGGGCCCCGCAGGCAGGGCATTTACAAACTGGTGCACCAGCGGGTCGCGGCTGGCGCGCACCTCGTCGGGTGTGCCCTGGGCGGCGACCACGCCCTCGCCGAGGATGATCACGTGGTCCGCGAGCCGGAAGGTTTCTTCCAGATCGTGCGAGACGATGATGCTGGTCAGGCCCATGGCGTCATTGAGCTGGCGGATCAATTGGGCCGCCGTGCCCAGCGAAATCGGGTCCAGGCCCGCAAAGGGCTCGTCATACATGACCAGCTCCGGGTCCAGCACGATCGCGCGGGCCAGAGCCACGCGGCGGGCCATGCCGCCCGAGATCTGGCTGGGCGCCAGGTCGCGCGCGCCACGCAGGCCCACGGCGTGCAGCTTCATGAGCACCACGTCACGGATCAGGGCTTCGGACAGGTCGGTGTGCTCGCGCAGCGGGAAGGCGACGTTCTCGAACACGCTGAGGTCGGTGAACAGCGCTCCGAACTGGAAAAGCATGCCCATGCGCCGACGCGCCGCATACAAGGCCGCGACGTCCATGCGCCCCACGTCCTGGCCATCAAACAGCACCTGGCCACTCTGGGCCTTCTGCTGGCCCCCAATCAGGCGCAGCACCGTGGTCTTGCCACCGCCCGACGCCCCCATGAGCGCCGTGACCTTGCCCCGTGGCACCGAGAGCGAAACGTCGCGCAGGATGGCGCGGTCACCGTAGGAAAAGGTGACATTGCGCAGTTCGGCGAGAAAGGACGGCTCGGGCATGCGAGAAAAGGGATGGTGGAAATCCGGGACCTGCCCACTCAGCATCCGGCAAGCCCCCTTGGGAAGCGAGCCGCGATGGTAGCCGAAGACACAAACATACATTCACGCATGTTTGTAAAAATTGGCACGGGGCGCGAGGGGCTGCGGCGCCCCCAGGCAGAGGCAACCCCGGATTGACAGGACACCCGATTGTGCCAACAAAGCGCAAGAGTGGCGGATCCCACGGTTTAACCCTGGACAGCGCAGGTCGGCTTCGCGCCCCAAGACTCCACAAAAAAGCGGCGCCCGCAGGCGCCGCTGTTGCTCGAACCCCGTGCGGGCGATCAGCGGGGCAGGTCCGAGTAGCCCATGAGGAACTCGTCCACCGCGCGCGCCGCTTGGCGGCCTTCGCGGATGGCCCAGACCACCAGCGACTGGCCCCGGCGGATGTCACCGGCCGCAAACACCTTGGGCACGTTGGTGGCATAGCCGCCATCGAAATCGGTGGTTGCGCGGGCGTTGCCACGGGCGTCCTTGTCCACGCCAAAGGCGTCGAGCACCGCAGCCACGGGGCTCACAAAGCCCATGGCCAGCAGCACCAGGTCGGCTTGGTAGTGCTTTTCGGTGCCAGGAATTTCCACCAGCTTGCCGTCCTTGAACTCGACCTGCACGGTCGTCAGGCTCTTGACCTTGCCCTTTTCGCCCGTGAACTCCTTGGTAGAGATGGCGAACTCGCGCACGCAGCCTTCTTCATGACTGGAGCTGGTGCGCAGCTTCAGCGGCCAGTAGGGCCACGTCAGGGGACGGTTTTCCACCTCGGGGGGCTGGGGCATCACCTCGAACTGGGTGACGCTGGCCGCACCGTGGCGGTTGCTGGTACCTACGCAGTCGCTGCCAGTGTCGCCGCCACCGATCACGATGACATGCTTGCCATCGGCGCGGATCTGGCCCTTGAGCTTATCGCCCGCGTTGACCTTGTTCTGCTGGGGCAGGAACTCCATGGCGAAGTGGATGCCATCGAGGTCGCGGCCGGGCACAGGCAGGTCGCGCGATTGCTCGGCGCCACCGGTCAGCAGCACGGCGTCGAACTCCTTGTTCAGCTGCTCTGGCGTGACGGTCTCCTTGGCCCAGTTGGTGACCTTGGAGTCCTTGCCCAGGCCGTCCTTGGCGGCGCCCACAAACACGCTGGTGCGGATGACTACGCCTTCGGCTTCAAGCTGCTTGACGCGGCGGTCGATGTGCGACTTCTCCATCTTGAAGTCAGGGATGCCGTAGCGCAGCAGGCCGCCCACGCGGTCGTTCTTCTCAAACAGCGTGACGCTGTGGCCCGCGCGCGCCAGTTGCTGGGCAGCGGCCAGGCCTGCGGGGCCGGAGCCCACCACGGCCACTTTCTTGCCCGTCTGGTGCTTGGCGGGGCGGGGCTTGACCCAGCCCTCTTCCCAGGCGCGGTCAATGATCGCGTGCTCGATGGACTTGATGCCCACGGCGTCGTCGTTCACGTTGAGCACGCAGGCTGCCTCGCAGGGCGCGGGGCAAATGCGGCCGGTGAACTCGGGGAAGTTGTTGGTGCTGTGCAGCACCTCGATCGCACTCTTCCAGTCCTGGTGGTACACGAGGTCGTTGAAGTCCGGAATGATGTTGTTCACCGGGCAGCCGTTGTTGCAGAACGGCGTGCCGCAGTCCATGCAGCGCGCGCCTTGCACCTTGGCCTGGCTTTCGTCGAGGCCGATGACAAATTCCTTGTAGTGCTTCAGGCGCTCGGGCACGGGCTTGTAGCCCTCTTCGATGCGCTCGTACTCCATGAATCCAGTAGTTTTTCCCATGACGATGTCCTTGTCTATGAATGCTGTGCGAAGGGAGATGGCGTCGCCTTACTTGGCGGGGGCCACTTCCTTTTTAGTAGCAGCTACCGCTGGTGTAGCGGACTCCTCCAGCACTTTTCGTTCATATATTTCAGCCAGCGCACGCTTGTACTCGGTCGGGAAGACCTTGACGAACTTGCTGCGCGATGCAGCCCAGTTGTCCAGCAGTTCACGCGCGCGCTTGCTGCCCGTCCAGCGGTTGTGGTCTTCCAGCAGCTTCTTGAGCTGGGCCTCGTCCGTCTGGCCGTTGTGCCAGATCGAGCGTGGCACCGTGGCTTCCTGCTCGGTAGCGGGCAGGATGCGCTCCAGCGTGACCATGGACATGTTGCAGCGGGTGTCGAACTGGCCATCCTCGTCGTAGACATATGCGACACCGCCGCTCATGCCCGCTGCGAAGTTGCGGCCGGTCTTGCCCAGAACCAGCACGGTGCCGCCGGTCATGTATTCGCAGCCGTGGTCGCCCGTGCCTTCCACCACCGCAGTGGCACCCGAAAGGCGCACGGCAAAGCGCTCACCCGCCACGCCACTGAAGAAGGCCTCTCCCGTGGTGGCACCGTACATCACCGTGTTGCCCACGATGGTATTGCGCACCGCGTCGCCCCGGAAGTCAATGCTGGGGCGCACCACCACACGGCCGCCCGACAGGCCCTTGCCCGTGTAGTCGTTCGCGTCACCGATCAGGTACAGCGTGATGCCGCGCGTGAGGAATGCACCGAACGACTGGCCGCCCGTGCCTTCCAGCTGGATGCGGATGGTGTCGTCTGGCAGGCCTTCGGGATGGGCGCGCGTCACGGCCCCGGAGAGCATGGCGCCCACGGAACGGTTCACGTTGCGCGCCACTTCGATGAATTGCACACGCTCGCCCTTGTCGATGGCGGGCTGGCTGCGCTCGATGAGTTTGCGGTCCAGAGTGTGCTCGATGTTGTGGTCCTGCACATCCACGTGGAAGCGCGGCACATCGGCAGGCACATTGGGCTGGGCGAACAGGCGGCTGAAGTCCAGGCCACGTGCCTTCCAGTGCTCCAGACCCTGGCGCATGTCGAGCAGGTCAGTGCGGCCGATCAGGTCGTCGAACTTCTTGATGCCCAGCTGGGCCATGATCTGGCGCACTTCTTCGGCAATGAAGAAGAAGTAGTTCACCACATGCTCGGGCTTGCCCGAGAACTTCTTGCGCAGCTCGGGGTCCTGCGTGGCCACGCCCACGGGGCAGGTGTTGAGGTGGCACTTGCGCATCATGATGCAGCCCTCGACCACCAACGGAGCGGTGGCGAAGCCGAATTCGTCCGCGCCCAGCAGCGCGCCGATGGCCACGTCGCGGCCGGTCTTCATCTGGCCGTCGGCCTGCACGCGAATGCGGCCGCGCAGGCGGTTCAGCACCAGGGTCTGCTGGGTTTCGGCCAGGCCGATTTCCCAGGGGCCGCCCGCGTGCTTGATGGACGACCAGGGCGAAGCGCCCGTGCCGCCATCATGGCCGGCGATCACCACGTGGTCGCTCTTGCACTTGGCGACGCCTGCAGCGATGGTGCCCACGCCCACTTCGGACACCAGCTTGACGCTGATGCCTGCGTGCGGTGCGACGTTCTTCAGGTCGTGGATCAGCTGGGCCAAGTCCTCGATGGAGTAGATGTCGTGGTGCGGCGGGGGCGAGATCAGGCCCACACCGGGCACGCTGTGGCGCAGCTTGCCGATGTAGTTGGAGACCTTGCCGCCAGGCAGCTGACCACCTTCGCCGGGCTTGGCACCCTGGGCCATCTTGATCTGGATCTGATCGGCCGACGAGAGGTATTCCGCCGTCACCCCAAAGCGGCCCGAAGCCACCTGCTTGATGCGGCTGCGCAGCGAGTCCCCGTCTTGCAAAGGCAGATCGACCTCCACGTTCTCGGCACCAATCACGCTCTTGAGGCTGTCGCCCTTCTTGATCGGGATGCCCTTGAGTTCGTTGCGGTAACGCGCGGCGTCCTCGCCACCTTCACCGGTGTTGCTCTTGCCGCCGATGCGGTTCATGGCCACAGCCAGTGTGGCGTGCGCCTCGGTGGAGATGGAGCCGAGGGACATGGCGCCGGTGGCAAAACGCTTGACGATTTCCTTGGCGGGCTCGACTTCGTCGATCGAGATCGCCTTGGACGGGTCGATCTTGAACTCGAACAGGCCGCGCAGCGTCATGTGGCGCTTGCTCTGGTCGTTGATGATCTGGGCGTACTCCTTGTACGTGTTCCAGTTGTTGGCGCGCGTGCTGTGCTGCAGCTTGGCAATCGCATCGGGCGTCCACATGTGGTCTTCGCCACGGGCGCGCCAGGCGTATTCGCCACCGGCGTCCAGCATGGTTTCGAGCACAGGATCATCACCAAACGCGGCCTTGTGCATGCGGATGGCTTCTTCGGCGATTTCGAACACGCCGATGCCTTCCACGCGGCTGGCGGTGCCAGTGAAATACTTGCCCACGGTCTCGGTGTTCAGGCCGATGGCCTCGAACAGCTGGGCGCCGCAATAGGACATGTAGGTGCTCACGCCCATCTTGGACATGATCTTGGACAGGCCCTTGCCAATCGCCTTGACGTAGTTGTAGATGGCCTTGTCGGCCGACAGGTCGCCGCCCAGGTCCTTGTGCATCTCGGCCAGGGTTTCCATTGCCAGGTAGGGGTGCACGGCCTCGGCGCCATAGCCTGCCAGCACGGCAAAGTGGTGCACCTCGCGGGCAGTACCCGTTTCGACCACCAGGCCGGCCGTGGTGCGCAGGCCCGTGCCCACCAGGTGCTGGTGGATGGCCGACAGCGCCAGCAGCGCGGGGATGGCCACCTGCGTCGCGCTCACGGCACGGTCGCTGATGATCAGGATGTTGGCACCGCCCTTGATGGCGTCCACGGCCTGTGCGCACAGCGAGGCGAGCTTGGCTTCCACGCCCTCACGGCCCCAACTCAGCGGGTAGGTGATGTCGATGGTCGCGCTCTTGAACTTGCCTTGCGTGTACTGCGCGATGTCGCGCAGCTTGGCCATGTCGGCAAAGTCGAGCACGGGCTGGCTCACTTCGAGCCGCATCGGTGGGTTGACCTGGTTGATGTCCAGCAGGTTGGGCTTGGGGCCGATGAAGCTGTTGAGCGACATCACGATGGCTTCGCGGATCGGGTCGATCGGCGGGTTCGTCACCTGGGCGAACAGCTGCTTGAAGTAGTTGTACAACGGCTTGTTCTTGCCCGACAGCACGGCCAGCGGGCTGTCGTTGCCCATGGAGCCGATGCCCTCTTCGCCGTTCTTGGCCATGGGCGCCATCAGGAACTTGATGTCTTCCTGCGTGTAACCAAAGGCCTGCTGGCGGTCCAGCAGGGGCAGATCTGCGGCCTGGGGCGCAGCCGCCTGAGCACCGGCTTCGATGCTGTCGAGCTTGATGCGCAGGTTCTCGATCCACTGCTTATAGGGCTTGGTGTTGACGACGTTGGCTTTCAGCTCGTCGTCGTCGATCATGCGGCCTTGTTCCAGGTCGATCAGGAACATCTTGCCGGGCTGCAGGCGCCACTTGCGCACGATCTTGTTCTCGGGCACGGGCAGCACGCCCGATTCGGAACCCATGATGACCAGATCGTCGTCGGTGATGCAGTAGCGCGAGGGGCGCAGGCCGTTGCGGTCCAGCGTGGCGCCGATCTGGCGGCCATCGGTGAACACGATGGAGGCGGGACCGTCCCAAGGCTCCAGCATGGCAGCGTGGTATTCATAGAAGGCGCGGCGGCGCTCGTCCATGGTGGTGTGCTGCTCCCAAGGCTCGGGGATCATCATCATCACAGCCTGGCTGATGGGGTAGCCAGCCATGGTCAGCAGTTCCAGGCAGTTGTCGAACGTGGCGGTGTCGGACTGGTCGGCAAAGCTGATGGGGTAGAGCTTTTGCAGGTCAGCAGCCAGCACGGGCGAAGCCATCACGCCTTCGCGCGCCTTCATCCAGTTGTAGTTGCCCTTGACGGTGTTGATTTCACCGTTGTGCGCCACATAGCGGTAGGGGTGGGCCAATGGCCATTCGGGGAAGGTGTTGGTGGAGAAGCGCTGGTGCACCAGGCCGATGGCCGAGACGCAGCGCTCGTCGGACAGGTCCTTGTAGTACACGCCCACCTGATCGGCCAGCAGCAGGCCCTTGTAGACCACGGTGCGGCTGGACATGGACGGAACGTAGTATTCCTTGCTGTGCTTGAGCTTGAGCGCCTGGATGTTGGCGCTGGCCGTCTTGCGGATCACGTACAGCTTGCGCTCCAGCGCATCCTGCACGATCACGTCGTTGCCACGGCCGATGAAGACCTGGCGCAGGATGGGCTCCTTCTTGCGCACAGTGGGGGACATGGGCATGTCCACGTTCACCGGCACATCGCGCCAGCCCAGCAGCACCTGGCCTTCGGCCTTGATGGCGCGCTCCATCTCCTGCTCACAGGCCAGACGCGAGGCGTGCTCCTTGGGCAGGAAGATCATGCCCACGCCATATTCACCGGCGGCGGGCAGCGTGATGCCCTGCTTGGCCATTTCTTCGCGGTACAGCGCGTCGGGGATCTGGATCAGGATGCCCGCGCCGTCGCCCATCAGGGGGTCGGCCCCCACGGCGCCACGGTGGTCGATGTTTTCCAGGATCTTCAGGGCCTGCGTCACGATGTCGTGGCGCTTCACACCCTTGATGTGGGCCACAAACCCGAGGCCGCAGGCGTCGTGTTCGTTACCCGATGAATACAAACCGTGTTGTTGCAGATGCTGGATCTCGGCAGCCGTGGTCATGGCGCACTCCTCATATTTTTCGCAGGGAGTGGGAGATTAGTGCATTGCAACATGGTTTGGCAAGCACATTAATTGGGGTCAGATTCCTTTTAATAACCAAGCATCTTGGTTCTGTATTTTATTGGGGACATATCAAATTTAATAGCAATAAAAACAATACCGCAGAGCGGAAAATCCTATTTTTCCTCTGATTTCTTTACGCTTTTTGGCCGCCCAGCTTGCCCCGCCGTCACCCGGCGCGGTGTCTGTTTTTGCAAACCTTCTATGAAATCAGTGTCTCCCAAGGCCCATCCACTCAGAGCCGAAGCCGTGAGCGCCGCCTGCTCCTGCGACCCGATTCCCGTCTGCACCAGCGCGGCATAGGCGGCCTCGCGGGCAAACGGCGTGTTGCCCAGCGCCCAGTACAGCGCATGGGGCGTGAGCAGGCGGTCATTGCGTACGCCCCGCCAGTGGGCATGGCTGGACCAGGGGTAGTCCGCCGCATTCGCCACCAGCCCTGCCCGCACCGGGTTGAGGTCCAGGTACACCATACAAGGCAGCAGGTACTTGTCGGCCTGCAGCACGGTAGACCGGTAGCGCCCCTCCCACAGGGTGCCGGTGCGCGCATGGCGGCGGTTGAAATACTGCACATAGCGCCGCCCCACCGCCTGCATCATCTGCGGCAAAGCATCCGCCGATGTGGGGGTGACCAGCAGGTGGAAGTGGTTGTCCATGAGCACATAGGCATGGACAGCCACCCCGTGCTGGAGCGCGTTGTCTGCCAGCATGGCGAGCATGGTGTGGAAGTCTTCGCCGTCCTGAAAAATGGGCTGGCGGTTGTTGCCACGCTGGATCACGTGGTGCAGATGGCCTGGCAGGGTCAGGCGTGGAAGGCGGGCCATGGGTAGTGGTCGATGAAGGCAATGCGCGCCATCATAGACCCGTCCCCAATTTCAAAGTCTCCGGCTTGCTGCCGCGCAGCTGAGGCACGGGTGAAGCAATCAGCCCGCAGCAGCCGCCTCTGTCACGTTGGCAGCCGCCGCCAACCCAAAACGCGGCCCCAGGGTCTTTTCCAGCCCGAACTCGACCAGGATGGCACGCAGGCGCTCGGCCGCGCTGCGCTTTTTCTGCCCGGTGTAGCGCGCGATGATGAGTTCGTTCTTCATGCTGTGCTCCCACCCTACCAACTCGGTCACCGTCACTTGGTAGCCGCTGGCCTCCAGATACAGGCAGCGCAGCACATTGGTCACCTGGCTGCCCAGCTCACGGGTGTGCAGCGGGTGCCGCCACAGCTCGGCCAAGGGCGTGCGCGCCAGCTGCAGGGCCTTGCCCTGGCGCAGGCAGGCGGCCATCTCGGCCTGGCAGCAGGGCACCAGCACCATCGCACGGGCCTTCTTCTGCAGGCCAAAGGCGATCGCATCGTCCGTGGCCGTGTCGCAGGCGTGCAGGGCCGTCACCACATCGATCTGCGCGGGCAACTCGTCGGCCGCTGACGATTCGGCCACCGACAGGTTGAGGAATGACATGCGGCCGAAACCCAGCCGCTGGGCAAGCTGGCGGGATTTCTCGACCAACTCGGCGCGGGTTTCGACGCCATAGATATGCCCATGCCCCAGGGCCTTGAAATACAAGTCGTACAGAATGAAACCCAGGTACGACTTGCCCGCGCCATGGTCTGCCAGGGTCGGCCCACCGCCGTCTGCCGATAGCTCCGTCAACAGCGGTTCGATGAAATTGAACAGGTGGTACACCTGCTTGAGCTTGCGCCGCGAATCCTGGTTCAGCCGCCCCTCGCGGGTGAGGATGTGCAGCTCCTTGAGCAGCTCCACCGACTGCCCGGGCCGCAGCTCGGACAGCTCTGCAGCCTGGGCATTGGCCTGGGCCTGTTGCTTGCGGATCGCCCCACCGGCTTCGCGCGGCGCGGGGGATGGTTTCTTCTGCGTCATCGCGCATTCCCCCCCTCGGCAGACGCCGCACCGGGCGCCGGTGCGTGGGGCCCCACATCCAGCGCCAACCAGCCCTCCATCCCCAGGCCCTCGAGCACTTCCATGTTCCGCTCAAAGATGGCTTCCGCCTCAGGGAACACCTCCACGGCCCGGTCGATGCTGTCTTCGCGCAGCAGATGCAGCGTGGGATAGGGGGCACGGTTGGTGCAGTTGGTCACATCGTCCACGTCAGTGCCCGCAAATTGGAACTGAGGGTGAAAGCTGGCAATTTGCAGGATGCCGTCCAGCCCCAAGGCATCCAGCAGGCCTTCCGCATCACCAAGAAATTCATTGAAGTCCAGAAAATCCTGCAAACAGTGCGGCAGCACCAGCAGGGTCGTGTCCCGCACCGCGGCGGGAATGCTCTGCAAAGCCAACAACTCGTCACGCAGCAGCGACAGCACCGCGTCGGTGTCCTCGGTCAGCGCCACCACGTAGTGGATCTGGCCCTTGACATGCACGCCCTTGGCGAACGGGCACAGATTCAGCCCGATCACGGCTTTTTCAAGCCAGCGCACGGTGTCACGAATGAACGGGGCTGCGGGATCGGACGCGCCCATCGGGGTGATGGAAGGGGTGGAGGTCATAGGCGCGTAGGCAGGCACAGTGAAACGGGGTCTGATTTTACCGGGGGCCTCGGCGCGGCCCGAGACGCAGGAGGCATCACACTGCGGTGCAGCACGCAAACAGATTGACGGCCATGCCGCAGGCGATGGAGCACCTGGGCAACGGGCTGGTGCAGGGGCCGTTACAGACCCTGGACCCAGGCAGCTCTGCGGCCAAACGCGCTCAACCGCCCAGCAGGCGGCGGCCCGTCAGCCGCTCATGCTCGCGCGCTGCAAAACGGTCCGTCATCCCGGCAATGAAGTCGGCCACGGCGCGGGCCCGCATGCTGGCGTCGCCCGCCAGCGCCTGCTGGGCAAAAGCCGCTTTCATCTCTTGCGGTGCGGCCACATAAGCGGCAAAAAGGTCACGCACAATTTCCTGAGCCAGCCCCGTCGTCTCCATCACCTGCGGATGCCGGTACAGGTGCCGGAACAGGAACTGCTTGAGCGCTGTAGATCGTTCACGCATTCCGCCACTGAACAGCACCAGCGGAGGGCACCGGCGAACCTCATCAGCGCTGGCAGGCGCATGCTCGCGCAGGGCCTCCCGCGTCGCATCAATCACGTCGTACACCTGCGCACTGAGCATGCGCCGGATGGCCTCGAACAACAGCCGCCGCTGCAGGCTGGGCGAAGCGAGATCCGGGTACTCGGCTTGCGCCGCCGCCCGGTACGCATCGAACAAGGGAACGTCGCGCAATTGCGCAAGGCTGATCAAGCCCGACCGCACGCCATCGTCAATGTCGTGCGCGTTGTAAGCAATCTCGTCCGCCAGGTTGCACAACTGCGCCTCCAGACTTGGCTGCTCACGCCTTAAAAATCGGCTGCCGACACCGCCGGGCTCCGAGGCTTCCAACTGTTCTGCGTGCGATCGGGAGCAATGCTTGAGGACTCCCTCTCGCGTCTCGAAGGTGAGGTTGAGTCCATCGTACTGTGGGTAGCGCTCTTCGAGCCGGTCCACCACGCGCAGGCTTTGCAGGTTGTGCTCGAACCCGCCAAACCCCGCCATGCACCCATGCAGCGCATCCTGGCCCGCATGTCCGAAGGGTGTGTGACCCAGGTCATGGGCCAGCGAGATCGCCTCTACCAGGTCTTCATTGATCTGCAGAGACCGCGCAATGGAACGCCCCAGCTGCGCCACCTCCAGCGAATGGGTCAACCGGGTGCGGAACAGGTCGCCTTCGTGGTTGAGGAACACCTGCGTCTTGTACACCAGCCGCCGAAACGCGGTCGAATGCACAATCCGATCTCGGTCACGCTGGTACTCGGTGCGCGTCGGCGCAGGCTGCTCCGGGTAGCGCCGCCCCCTTGTCTGCGCGGGGTCTGAAGCGCAGGGCAATTGATCAGAGCTTTGCATCAAAAATGGGCTCGTGCACGCTTCAAATTTACGCCATTAGCTATATATTTAATAGCAAACTCAACTACCCGCGTCAGTCGCAACACGCATCAATGACCTCCCGCACCAAGGCATCGGGCGCTGCGCGCACCACGGCCTTGCCAGGCCCGTCAATCAACACAAACCGGATCTCCCCACCTTCGGACTTCTTGTCGATGCGCATCAACTCGAGATAGCGCCCCGCGTTGTCCACCGGATCGAGCACGGGCCCCTTTGTCGGCAAACCCGCCCGCGCAATCAGCGCAGTGAGCCGTTCCACAAACGCAGCGTCCACCAACCCCAGCCGGCGAGACAGCTCAGCCGCCATCACCATGCCAGCAGCGACCCCTTCCCCATGCAACCAGACGCCATACCCCATACCCGCTTCGATCGCGTGACCAAAGGTGTGTCCGAAATTGAGAATGGCACGCAAGCCGGTTTCTTTTTCGTCCTGGCTCACTACCCATGCCTTGATTTCGCAGCTGCGCTGGACAACATGGGCAAGTGCACTTGAGTCTTTCGCAAGTACCTTATCCACGGAGCCCTCAAGCCACTCCATAAATCCGATGTCGGCAATGGGTCCGTACTTAATGACCTCCGCCAAACCTGCGCGCAGCTCACGGATTGGCAGGGTTTCAAGCGTACTCAGATCACATACAACAAGGCGAGGCTGATAAAAAGCCCCGATCATGTTTTTACCTAACGGGTGATTGATCGCTGTCTTTCCCCCCACCGAGGAGTCCACCTGCGCCAGTAATGTGGTCGGGAGTTGAACGAAGGGGACACCTCGCATGAAAGTAGCTGCTGCAAACCCTGTCAAATCACCAATCACGCCTCCGCCGAGGGCAAACATGACAGTTTTTCTATCACACTCCCACTTCAGCAATGCAGTGAAAATTTGATTCAAAGAATCCCAGGTTTTGTGGGCCTCGCCATCTGGAAGTTCAACGACATAAACCTCCTGAAAAGAGCTTCTGAGCGAATCCAGGGCCCGGCTCAAATGTAACTTGGCGACCACCACATTCGTAACAACGACGGCTACCCGGGTGCAAACATTGGAGTTTGCGAGGAATCGAGGCAAATCCCCCCTCTCTGCAATCAGAATTTCGTACGCTCTGTCACCTAAATCAATTTTTACCAAACCCATATAGCAGCCAATTTCTTACGCAAAAAAGAAAAAGGAGAGACCAAGCAAGATTGATCTCTCCTTCTAGCAAGCTCACTCTTCAAGGGCAAGCAACAGCACTATCATCTTTAATGGTGAGCGATACCGTTTGTTTTACCAACTTCGAATCATAAACATCAATTGGAATGACTTTATCTGCAGTCACGCAACGAACTCCTACCGCAGAAATCGGAACAGTCACTGTCATGGTACTCGCAGCAATTACTGCAGTGGCGTGCACCTCGTCAGCTGGACTGATCAAAGGCGTATAGGGCGCAGTACCACCGGCAATCAAATAAGTTACCGTAGTTGCGGTTGCACTCCGCTCGTTAACCGTTTGATTTGCAGGAGAAACCTGCAAAACGTTAGAGGTGACAGTAACAGAAACAACTACCGTCTGACCAGCCGCATCGGTAATTGCGATACTGGAAGAGCCTTGCGACAATAAGCTCACCGAAACAGAAGATCCAGACAACGATGCACTTGCCACGGCAGTGTTGCTGGAGCTCACAGAATAAGGAGCCACTCCACCATTAATAGTAATAGTATTAGAGGTACCAGCAGCCCCAGTGATAGTAGTTGGCGATGTGGTCAACGTACCAACCTGGACAGCAACCGAGACACTTAATGTTGCCCCCGCAGAATCGGTTATCACCAGTGTGGCGGTCCCCGCCTTAGGCTTTGCGGTCACAGTAATCGCAGAACCTGAAATAGATGCGCTGGCAATGCTGGTGTCAGAGCTATTCACAGAATACGGGGCAACACCTCCACGCACATTGAACTGCAGCGTCTGATTGGGTTGCAACGTGACAGAAGTACCTGCGCTACTAGCCAACGGAACCGCTTTTGCAGTTACGGTAATTTTAACTTGCTGGACAGGCAGACTTTCATCGTAAACCGTTACTGTGGACGTTCCGTCACTATTGCCCGCAATGTACAAAATACCATCTGGAGACAACCCTGCGCTGACGGATGCATCAGAGCTAATGACACCGTAGGGAGCCTTCCCACCGCGGACCTCAATACCCGTAGAGCCACTAGCGCCAACGGGCAAACTGATTGCATCTACTGGCGGAAACACTCTCAGGGTCGCAGAAGGACCATTTGGTGTCCCACCCCCACCCCCACCCCCACCACATGCAACGATAACAAAAAATGTAATCGCCACACACAGAGCTTTAACAAAATATCTCATAACTACTCCCCAAAGTTCACAATCTACTTCTTTAGTCCACCATCAGAAATTACTTTTGGCGTAATAAACACCAACATTTCGCGCTTCGTCGACTCTTTAGTCCGATTCTTGAAAAGATTACCCACAACAGGAACATCACCAATCAATGGTATTTTATTTTCCTGATTAGTTTCTTCCATTTCAAATATACCCCCAATAACAACAGTCCCCCCATTTTCAATCAGAATCTGGGTCTTAACGTGCTTTGTATCGATTGCAACGCCTTGAGTCGTAGTTTCTCCGCGGCTATCCTTATTAACATCAAGATCCAGGATAATATTCCCCTCCGGGGTAATTTGAGGAGTCACTTCCAATTTCAAAACCGCCTTCTTAAAAGCCAAAGTGGTTGCGCCATTGGGGGCAGTTATAGAATATGGATATTCCGTACCCTGCTCAATCAGTGCCTTGGTTTGATCCGCTGTAATTATTCGTGGGCTTGAAACAACCCGCCCTTTACCATCAGCCTCCATAGCAGACAGCTCCAGCGTAAGAAATCGATTTGCCGCCGAGTTAAATATTGACAAAGCAAAACTACCGACACTGCTAACATTGGAGAGGCTTGCAGGAAGATTCACAAAGTTACCATTGGTATTCGTTGTTCCGCCAGCACCACTCGATGCAACGGCATCACTGTATGAGGATCCGAACGCAATCCGATTATTTCCACCGAGACCATAACCTCCATCCCCCCCCCTATTTGCCCGGAGATCTGTACCACCAAGGCGCACCCCCAGCGAACGACCAAATGAATCTCTTGCCTCAACAATACGAGCTTCAATCAAAACTTGCCGCACAGCTACATCTAAACTAGCAAGTAGCATTCGCACCTCTTCCAATTTACTTGGAGTATCTGTCACAAACAACTGATTCGTACGTGGCTCAGAAATCGCACTACCGCGCTCCGACAAGAAACGGACCCCCCCGCCACCGCCACCAGTTGTCGAGGTTGTTAGCTGAAGAAGGATATCCCCAGCCTTAGCATAATTAAGCTGATAGGCTTGTGTTTTCAGGGGCTCGAGTTTCTGTATTGCCAGAGCTGCTTCAAAATCTTTCTTGGTGCGCGCATCAATCTCATCCTTCGGAGCAATCCAAAGAACAGACCCTGTCTTCTTCATCCCGAGACCTTTTGCATCCATAATAATTTGGAGTGCTTGATCCCAAGGTACATCTTTGAGCCGCAGTGTGAGGGCACCCGTTACGGTATCAGAAGTTACAATATTAAAATTTGTAAAATCCGCAATCACCTGAAGCAACGATCTCACCTCAATATTCTGAAAATTCAGTGAAAGCTTCTCCCCAGAATATCCAGGCCCCTGAGTAAGCTTACTCAAGTCCACTTTTTTCTGCCTAATCTCAACAACAAATTGACTGTCACTTTGATAGGCGCTGTGATCCCAATCGCCCACAGATTCAATCAGCATGCGAACACGCTCACCCACCTGTGTTGTAGTAACAACTTGCACAGGTGTTCCAAAGTCAGCGACATCGAGGCGCCGCCTGAGTCCCTCTGGCAGTGATGACCTCATAAATTCCACAACAATACCTTTGGATTGCTGCTGAAGGTCAACTCCCACCTGATTGCTGGCCAAATTAACCACGATCCGACCCGAGCCATCTGCCCCACGACGAAAATCAACATCTTTCAGCGGCAATATATCACCATTTTGCGAATCCGAAAAATGAACTACGGAAGATGCCGCCCTCGAAGCAACTCCAGCCACAGGATCAAGAGATAAAATTAAAGTCCGACCCTGAATCTCAGCACGATAAGAAGTTGCAGACTTAAGGTTCAATACAATACGAGATCTCTCACCCGCTTGCACCACATTTACCGATCTAAGATTACCCAAATTTACTTCATAGATCGATTTACCGCTGGAATTACTGACCCCTTGAAAATCCAGAGCAACACGCGCGGGCAACTGCGTTGCGAACCCAGTAGGAATCGCAGTAAGTGGCTCATCAAATTCAATCCTCAAAACCTCCACGCCACCCTGGACGCTGGCAGCAATTGCATTAATTGCCCCTTGTGCAGCCGCCCCCAAAGACATGACGGCAATGGAAACGCCCACAGCGGCACTACGGCAGCGATTTACAAAAAAGCCACTATTATGTTTCATTTTTTCCCCTCTTGCAGGTCAAGCGTTACCGGGCGCTCTATCCAATCTCCAGTTGCGTCCTGTGCAATCTCACGTAGTTGAATCGAATTCTCCGTTATCCCAACAATTTTTCCGTAATTTTGCCCCAAATAACTCCCAACCTTCACTTGGTAAATAAGATTGTCTACCTTCAATAATGCAGTGGGCGATCCTGTTTTGTTAAGGCTCCCCACCATCGCCATAGCATCCAACGGAAACGCCTCAAGAGGCTCTTTACGCCGAGTCATCTCAGGCGCAATCAGCGCGGCGTTGGAGGCTATCTGTACGGAGTCTCGACGCAATGCTTGAGTAAGCTTGATTTGGTTAAATGGTTCTAGCGCCCCCCCCTGGGAGTAGGCTTCAGGAATGAACTTCTTAGGCTCTGTCAACGGAATAACGTTGGGCTTGGTGTTGGCCCTTTGATCAGCTATCCACACACGCAATTCATCCTCACCAGAGGGCAGGCACCCAACAAGAGTAAACATCGAAAAAATTAAGAACAAACTCTGTGCCACCTTACTCATTTAGCGCCTCCCGCCTTCTTTTGAGCTTGTATTTCTTCAACATCCAAATATCTAAATGTGCGAGCGATTGCATCCATCACCAAACCATCACGAGCGCCAGGCACTATCGCGATATTGTTTAACGTCACAATGCGAGACAAATGAGCTATATCTGACGCAAAAGCACCAATATCATGATATTTACCCGTTACACGAATAGATATCGGGAGCTCAGCATAATAGTCCTTAACAACAATCTGCCCGGGCTTAAATAGCTCAAATTGCAAACTTCTTCCAAGCCCTGCCTGATTAATATCAGACAACAATGCCGCCATCTCAGCCTTGCTGGGCAACTGTTTCTCCAATTGGATAACGTACTGCTGAATCTGCTCTCTTTGCTTTTTCAGCGCATCCAAACTCACTGCTTTAACCAGTTTTTTCTGATAATCTGTGCGCAGTGCCACTTCTTTAGCACGCTCATTTTCTAGTTCTACTTCATAATCCTTCAAGAAGGCGAACCACGATACTGCAGTTACTGCTCCCGCAATGAAAGCACACAACAGGCCTTTGGGTAAAACAGGCCATAACGATGGATCTTTGGTATCGAGATTTCTGAATTGCCGCTGAACCACATCCATCTGCTCGGCAAAGCTAATAGATTTTTCTTTCTTATTAGCCATATCACTTACCTCCCGACGATGCAGCAGCGCTGGCCGCAGCCATCGTCTTCTGGGCTTCACTTGCACGCACCAACTGGAACTTCAGATTAAACGAAGACACTCTCCGTTGATCCCGTTGACTCAAAGAGACCGTATTGGCTGTAATTTCACTCAGCTCGGGCTTATCTAGCCACGGGGTATTTGCAGACAAGTTGCGCAGCAGCTCTGAAACACGCTCATTCGATTGGGCCATACCCTGCATGGTGATAGTTTGCCCAGTTTGACCAATCGCTGTGATGTAAACCCCATCTGGCAGTTGCTTGACCAGCTCCGTCAAGAGATGCACCGGGAGATTTCTGTCAGATTGAAGATCTTCGACGGCTTTCTGACGCGCACGCAAAGCAGCAATCTCGTCTTCGATAGACGCGATTTCTTTGATCTGCTCTTCGAGCACTTTAATTTCCTGTTGCAGGAAATTGTTCTTGGCTTGCTGATCGGTGATCATCATCTGAAACCACCAATAAATGGCACCAGCAATCACCAGGCCCAGCAGGAAAGACGCAAACATCGTGGCCTGAAAGGCCTCTTTGCGGCGCTTCCGCGCCTCCTCTCGGTGGGGGAGTAAGTTAATCAGAATCACTGCAGGAACCTCCGCATAGCCAAGCCGCAAGAGGTCAAATAGGATGGGGCTTCACGCACCATCTTTTTGAGCCGGACAGAACTTCCGATCTCCATCCCGTCAAATGGATTGACCGCGCTGCAGGCAAACCCCGTCTGCTGAGTAACCGCCTCCGTGAGCCCTGGCAAAGGAGCCGACCCCCCCGCAAGCATGATGTGATCAACACGGTTGTGTGGCGTGCTGGTGAAGAAGAACTGCAATGCACGGCCAATTTCTTGAGCCATGCTATCGACGAAAGGACGAAGAACGGCCGACTGATAGTCTTCGGGAAGATCGCCGTTGCGTTTCTTGCCTTCGGCCTCTTCCACCGAGAAGCCATATTGACGCACGATCAATTGCGTCAGTTGAGCCCCGCCAAAAGCCTGGTCCCGGTCATACAAGACCTCCTCGTTCCGGATGACCTGCATGCTGGTAGTCAGCGCGCCCACCTCGAACAAGGCCACCATGGCATCAACGCCTTTATTAGGGAGCGCTTCAATCAAACGCCCCGCAGCCAAACGCGACGCGTGGGACTCGATATCGACCACCACAGGCTTCAAGCCCGCAGCCTCTGCCAGGCCTTGCCTGTCCTGGACTTTTTCGCGCCGTGAAGCGGCGATGAGTACGTCTACATCACCAGGCGCATTCTTGCTGGGCCCGATCACGCAAAAATCCAGACTCACTTCGTCGAGCGAGAAAGGAATGTACTGATTGGCTTCGGATTCGACCTGAACCTCAAGCTCCTGCTCGGTCATGCCGCCCGGAAGCGTGATCTTTTTGGTAATGACAGCAGATGGCGGCAGCGCCAGAGCGACGTTTTTTGTCCTCGTTCCGCTCTTCTTGACGAGTCGGCGCAGCGCGTCAGCGACTTCGTCGAATTTTTCGATGTTGCCGTCCGTGATCCAGCCGCGCTCCAGCGGCTCGATGGCGCAACGCTCTAGAACCAGACCGCCTGCCTTATCACGCCCCAACTCCACCAGCTTGACACTGGAAGAACTGATGTCGATTCCCAGCAGCGGAGCAGACTGGCGACTGAACAAAGACCCCATTGAGATCAAGATTGGTCCCCTGTAACTTGCCAAAATGAGGCAACAAAACTTAACACTTCACATGAATGCTATCAGTAAGATAGTTCTCCAGCAAAGATTTTTCCCGTTGTAACGCCTGCGGAGCGTTGCCAAAAGCAGACGAAATTTCGGGGCTCGGCAATACCGTTCGACAAGGATCATGCGCCTTTCGGCGGCACCGGAATCGCCTGGATTTGAGATTCAAGGGAAGCCAGGGCAGACATTTTTATAATGGATAGCCTTACCCTTTCGGAGCGATATGCCGCCCTCCCCCTCGAAGTCGTCCGACAAGCCGGACACAGCCTCCACCCGCACCCGCTCCACCTGGCTTCGCTGGCTTCTTCGCATCACGCTGTGGATGACCGGGTTGGCGGCGGCTGCGGCGGTCGGGCTCGCACTGATCATCGCGGTGGCGCTCGCCGTGGCCTACCCCAACCTTCCCGACATCTCTGACCTAGCCGACTACCGGCCCAAACTGCCGTTGCGCGTCTATTCTGCTGAAGGGGCCTTGCTGGGTGAGTTTGGTGAGGAGCGCAGAAACCTCACGCCGATCGAAGACATCCCGAAAGTGATGAAAGACGCCGTTTTGGCCATTGAGGATGCTCGCTTCTTCCAACATGGCGGCGTGGACTACAAAGGTGTGGTGCGCGCAGGCCTTGCCAATTTGGGCCGCGTGAAAAGCCAAGGGGCATCGACTATCACAATGCAGGTAGCTCGCAATGTTTATCTGTCGTCAGAGAAAACATTTACCCGCAAAATTTACGAAATCTTACTGACATTCAAACTGGAACACTTACTGACCAAGGATCAGATTCTTGAGATTTACATGAATCAGATTTTCTTGGGCAATCGCGCATATGGTTTTGCCGCAGCCTCCGAGGCCTATTTTGGCAAGCCGCTGAAATCACTGTCCATTGCAGAAGCCGCGATGTTGGCAGGATTGCCCAAGGCCCCCTCGGCCTACAACCCCATCAGCAATCCCAAACGGGCCCGGGTCCGCCAGCAGTACATCATTGAGCGGATGGAAGAGAACGGCTTCATCACCGCGCAGCAGGCCGCCGAAGCCAAGAAGGAAGAGTTGAAGATCCGTACCGGCCCCGACAACACGCGGGTGCATGCGGAGTACGTAGCCGAGATGGCCCGCCAACTGATCTTCACGCAGTACGGCAATGAGGCCTACACACGCGGCCTGAACGTGTACACCACCCTGAATGCCGCAGAGCAGGAAGCCGCGTACAGCGCCTTGCGCCGAGGGATCATGGACTATGAGCGGCGCCAGCAGTACCGGGGCCCCGAAAAATTCGTGGCTTTGCCTACTGCACCGCAAGAAGTCGAGGATGCGATTGACGACGCTCTGGCCAACCACCCGGACAACGGCGACGTGCTCTCGGCCGTGGTGCTGGAGGCCACGCCGCGCAAAATCGTTGCAGCGCGCGCCAACGGGGACACACTGGAAATCACTGGCGATGGCCTCAAGCCCGCGCAGTCCGGACTCAGCGACAAGGCCCCGCCCAACATCAAGATCCGCCGGGGCGCGGTGATACGCGTGGTAAAGACACCCAAGGGCGCCTGGGAGATCACGCAACTGCCTGAAGTCGAAGGTGCCTTTGTAGCCCTGGACCCTCGCAACGGCTCCATCCGTGCGCTGGTGGGGGGATTCGACTTCGACAAGAACAAGTTCAACCATGCCGCGCAGGCGTGGCGCCAGCCGGGCTCCAGCTTCAAGCCGTTCATCTACTCCGCCGCCCTTGAAAAAGGCTTCACCCCGGCCACTGTCATCAATGACGCGCCGCTGTTCTTTGATGCCGGTGTGACCGGCGGCCAGCCCTGGGAGCCCAAGAACTACGACGGCAAGTACGACGGCCCCATGAGCATGCGCACGGGCCTGGCCAAGTCCAAGAACATGGTCTCGATCCGCATCCTGCAGGCCGTAGGCCCCAAGACAGCACAGGAGTGGGTGGGGCGTTTCGGCTTTGATCCTGAAAAGCACCCCGCCTACCTGACCATGGCGCTGGGAGCAGGCTCCGTCACGCCGCTGCAGATGGCGGCCGCCTACTCGGTGTTTGCCAATGGGGGCTATCGCGTGAACCCCTGGCTGATCACCAAGGTCACAGACCACAAGGGCCGGGTGATTTCCGAAACCACACCGCCGGTGACCAGTGAACAGCCTCGGGCCATCGAAGCCCGCAATGCCTTTCTGATGAACAGCCTGCTGCAGGAAGTCACCCGCTCCGGGACGGCTGCCCGCGCCCAGGCGACTCTCAAACGCCCCGACCTGTACGGCAAAACCGGCACCACCAACGACTCGGTGGACGCATGGTTTGCTGGCTACCAGCCCACCATCGCAGCCGTCACCTGGATCGGCTACGACACGCCCCGCAACCTGGGCAGCCGTGAAACGGGGGGCGGACTCAGCCTGCCCGTGTGGATCAGCTTCATGGAGCGCGCCCTCAAGGGCGTCCCCGTGATGGAGCCCACCGTGCCTACAGGGGTGGTCAATGTGGGTGGCGAGTGGTTCTATGACGAGTACGCCCGCAGCGCAGGCGTGTCGAGCGTCGGACTGGAAGACCAGCGCTCCACATCACCGGCGGTCACCCCCCAGGCGCCACCGCCTTCTGAAGAGCGCAGCCGCATCCTCGACCTGTTCCGCAACTGACCGAGCGCCTCCTGCGCAACGGCTGCGTTGATGCTGTAGAGCCCAGGGCACTCTCCCGCCCAAACCAGGAGAACAAGAGGCGGGGGACTGCCCGGCGCCCGACCAACGCTTCACGGGGCGTCGGTCACTTGGCCGGAGCTGCCGCCTACAGGGCGGCAAACTGCAGAGGCAACCCGGACTGCTGGGTGGCGTCCCGGCTCAGGCACGCGAAGAATTCGCCCGCGCCTTTGGTGTCCTGCCACACACTGCCGTCAAACCGGTAGTGATACCCCCCCGAACGGGCCGCCATCCAGACCTCGTGCAAAGGCTTTTGCAGGTTGACAACGATCTGGCTGCGGTTGGGGAACGTCAGCGTCACCATCCCCCCCGACCGCTGAGCATCCACATCGGCATCCGTGGTGTCGTTGATGCGATCACAGCTGCGCTCGACGGCAAGCAGCAGTTGTTCGGCGTGGTCCATGAATTCGAGGTCGGTCATTACAATTTGCGCATGTTGAAAGCTCCCCAAATTCTAGTCAGGACACTTGTCCTTGCTGCCAGTGCGGCAGCCCTGCTTGGCTGTGGACAGCGGGGGCCCTTGTACTTGCCGACGGGGCCTGCCGCAGGACAGCGCGCCACGCTGCCGGAAACACTCACGCCCAGCAGCGGCGTGGGCGCAGCGCAGGCGCCTGCGGCCGCAGCCTCTACCCCCCGCTGACGCCGCTGGGACAACGCCCCGCCATGGGGCACCAATGCAGCACCGCTTGATTTCGATCAAGTACAAATCCTAGGGGCACTCGTACAGTCTGCGCTTTATTGCACCGCAGGATGGCCATGGCCCTGGAACTCTACCGCGACAAGAATCACGCTTGCCTGATGTTCACCGACCTCATCGAGGAGGACGGCCAGGCCGTGCAGGCCAATCAGTTTTTGATCGTTGACGACGACACGGGCGCCATCATCGACCCGGGCGGCAACCTCGCCTTCAACGAACTGTTCATGGGGATGACCAAACACTTCCCGCCCCACAAGCTGTCGTACCTGATCGCCTCACACGCCGACCCAGACATCATTGCCTCGCTCGACCGCTGGATGACGAGCACCAAGGCCAACCTGGTGATCTCGCGCGTGTGGGAGCGCTTTGCGCCGCACTTCACCAAGGTGGGCAAGACCGAGAACCGCGTGATCGGCGTGCCCGACGGCGGCGGCCACCTGCCCCTGGGCCGCCACGAGTTGGTGCTGCTGCCTGCGCACTTCATGCATTCCGAAGGCAACTTCCACTTCTACGATCCGGTCAGCCGCATCCTGTTCACGGGTGACCTGGGCGTGTCGATGATGTCGGGCGCCGAGGCCCGTGTGCCGGTGACTGACCTCAAGGCGCACATTCCTCGCATGGAGGGCTTCCACCGCCGCTACATGGTGTCCAACAAGATCCTGCGCCTGTGGGCACGCATGGCCCGCCAGCTCGACATTGCCATGCTGGTGCCGCAGCATGGCGCCCCCATCATGGGCAAGGAAGCCATCAACGACTTCTTTGAATGGATCGAGAACCTGATGTGTGGCATTGACCTGTTTGATGACCGGGCCTACCAGATCCCCACAGCCTACATCGACCCCGTGACCCGGCAGATGCGCCCGGCGCTGCGGGCCGTGAACGCATAAAGCTGTTGCATTACAAGGGAAAAAGGCCGTCTCCGCGCACTGGGCAAGCGAAGATAGCTATTAAATATATAGCAAACGATCCACAGCGCTAAGGCAGGCGCGCTGGAGTGCCACGCTCGCGCGGGGTGGTGGCCAAGCCGGGCTGCGGCCTGCGCCAGCGGTGCCAGACACGCCAGCCCAGCAGCACCGCCAGGATGGCGGCGTACAGCGCCACTTCAGCAAAATCGTTCTTCCCGGCACGCATCCAGAAGAAGTGCAGGATGGCCAAACCCGCCACCGCGTAGACCGCGCGGTGCAGCGCCTGCCAGCGCTTGCCCCCCAGCGCCTTGATGGCCCGGTTGAACGAGGTGCCCGCCAGCAGCGCCAGCAGCAGCAGTGCCAGCGATCCGACCAGGATGAACGGCCGCTTGGCGATGTCGCGCAGGATGTCTGCCAGATCAAAGCCCATGTCAAACCAGGCATAGCTCAGCAGGTGCAGCACTCCGTAGAAAAACACGAACAGGCCCAGCATGCGCCGAAACCGCGCCAGCTGCGGCGTGGCCGTGAGCACGCGCAGCGGCGTGACGGCCAGCACCAGGCACAGCGCTCGCAGCGTCCAGTCGCCCGTGGCGCGGATCAGGGCCTCTGCAGGGTTGGCGCCCAGCTGGTTCGTCGCTGCGGCCACCACCAGCCAGACCAGGGGAAGCAGGCACAGCACAAAGACCAGGGGTTTGGCGGCGGGATGGAGCAGGAGTTTGCGCATGGGGATCGGTGCCTGTTCTGGAGGCCGCAGCCCCCAGGCGGAAGGCCGGGCCAGAAGACAGGGCCCAGAAAACGTCAGGCAGTCACCAGGGATCAGTAGAACTTCTTGAGGTCCATGCCCGCGTAGAGCTGGCCGACCTGGGCTTCGTAGCCGTTGAACATCAACGTCTTGCGCTTCTTGGCGAACAGGCCGTCTTCACCAATGCGCCGCTCGGTGGCCTGGCTCCAGCGCGGGTGGTCCACCTCGGGGTTCACGTTCGAATAGAAGCCATATTCCTGCTTGGCCGCCTTGTTCCAGGCGGTGCCAGGCTCCTTCTCGACGAAGCGGATCTTGACGATGCTCTTGGCGCTCTTGAAACCGTACTTCCAGGGCACCACCAGGCGCACGGGCGCTCCGTTCTGGTTGGGCAGCACCTCGCCATACATGCCAAATGCGAGCAGTGTGAGCGGATGCATGGCCTCGTCCAGGCGCAGGCCTTCCACATAGGGCCAATCGAGTACACGCGAACCGACGAAGGGCATGGTCGCCTTGTCGGCCAGGGTCACGAACTCCACGTACTTGGCGCTGCCCTGCGGCTCCACACGCTTGATGAGTTCCGCCAGCGAATAGCCCACCCAGGGGATGACCATGGACCAGCCCTCCACGCAGCGCAGCCGGTAAATGCGCTCCTCCTGCGCGCTGAGCTTGATCAGGTCTTCGATGCCGTACTTGCCGGGCTTCTTGACCAGCCCTTCCACGTCCACCGTCCAGGGGCTGGTCTTGAGCGTGTGGGCGTTGCGCGCCGGGTCGGCCTTGTCGGTGCCGAACTCGTAGAAGTTGTTGTAGGTGCTCGCGTCTTTGTAGTCGGTGAGCTTTTCCATCGTGACCGCGCCCGCCACGGTGGACTTGGCACCCGCCAGCGCAGCCAGTTTGTTGGGCCGCATCACCTGGGCTTGCTGCGCCAGCGCCTCGCGGCCTGCCCAGGCCGCCATCGCGGCACCTGCCGCGCCGCCCGCCATGAGCCTGAGCATCTGGCGCCGGTCTTCGTAGACCGCGCGGGGCGTGATTTCGGAGGGGTGGGGGTGGTTGAAACCCGAGTCGCGCGAAGGGATCAGCATGGGGAGGCTCCGGTCATGGTCTGGTGGAAACAGCTGCAGCGGTAGAGCAGCACTACTGCTAGTTCGTTCCCGAGACCGCTCAGGTTACACCGACGACGCAATAGTTGCCGCCGCCTGCGCCAATGCCCGACCGGGCCCTCACCCCATCACAACGTGCCGTAGCTGTGCAGGCCGCTCAGGAACATGTTCACCCCCAGGAACGCGAAGGTGGTGACCGCAAGCCCCACCAGCGCCCACCAGGCGGACACCGTGCCCCGCAGGCCCTTCATGAGCCGCATGTGCAGCCAGGCGGCGTAGTTGAGCCAGACGATCAGCGCCCAGGTCTCCTTCGGATCCCAGCTCCAGTAGCCGCCCCAGGCCTCGGCCGCCCACAGGGCACCCAGCACAGTGGCGATGGTGAAGAACGCAAAGCCCACGGCGATGGACTTGTACATCACATCGTCCAGGATCTCGAACGAAGGCAGGCGCGCCGCGATGCGCTTGCGGCCCAACAGGATGCCCGCAACGATCAGCGCGGAGATGCCGAAGTACACCATCCAGTAGCTGCCGCCATTCTCGGTCGCGCCCTGGCGGAACACGATGGGCTCGAAACACAGCACCACGCCCAGCAGCCACAGCGGCGCCAGCTTGTACCAGCGGGTTTCGGCGGCCTGCTGCTTGATCAGGTAGGCAAAGGCCACCATGGCCGCCAGCGCAAAGGTGCCATAGCCGATGAAGTTGGCGGGCACATGCAGCTTCATCCACCAGCTCTTGAGGGCAGGCACCAGGGGCTGGATCTCATGCGCCTCGCGCACCACGGTGTACCAGAGCAAGAAGCCCACGGCCGCACTCACCACCAGCATCACAAAACCGCCCAGCGCGCGCGTGTCGTACTGCTCTTCGTAATAGAGGTAGAACGCTGCCGTCATCCAGCAGAACAGCACGAACACCTCATACAAATTGCTCACCGGGATGTGGCCGATGTCGGGCCCGATGAGATAGCTTTCGTACCAGCGCACCAGCGTGCCGATGAGCGCCATGGCCACCGCCACCCAGGCGATGCGCGAGCCCAGCATGCCCATGGTGCGGCCCTCGCCGCGCGAGAACATGCCGATCCAGTAGAACGCGGTGCTGATGAAAAACAGCATGCTCATCCACAGGATGGCGGACTGGCTGGAGAGGAAATACTTGAGGCCGAACACCGTATCGGCCCGCGCCAAGTTGCCCGCCCCGTCCTGCTGGTACAGCCCGATCGCCATCAGGGCCACGGCCGCCACAAAGAGCAGCAGCACCCGCAACGGGCGCCAGAACCAGCACAGCCAGATCGTGCACGGGATGGTGCCGATCAGGATGCCTTTTTCGTACCCGTCCATGAAGCTGCCGTAGCGCTGCAGCGCATAGAGCCCCCCCACGGTCACGATGGCAGCAAACAGCCAGTCCAGCCAGTTGCGGCGGGCAAAGAAGCCCTCGTTCAGGGTGATCGTCGTGGTGTTCGAAGAAGAGGTCGCGGTGTTCATGCAGTACCTTCGCGGGGCGAGGCCCCGATCAGTTTGTGTGCGAGCTGTGCAAACTCCTGGTCACTGTCCAGCGTCTTGCGGTTGGTGGACAGCGCCATGGTGGCGTGGGTACGCCCTTCCTGGGGGGCCACCCACACCCATACGCGCCGCTCCCGCACGTACAGCATGGCAAAAATGCCCAGGATCAGCAAGGCGCAGCCCAGATAGACAATGTTCTTGCCAGGGGCGCGGGCCACCTGGAACACGCTGGCCTGCACCTGGGTGAAGTCCTTGAGTTCGAACGCCAGCGGCGCAGGGTAGATCTGCGCGTCTGACAGCGAGAGCACGGCCTGCGTCATGAAGCCCTGGGTGCGGTCATCGTGCTGCAGCGGCGCCTGGCCCGCCTGCTTGCGCGCAAGCTGGGCCACCTCGAACAGCGTGCCGTTGAGGATGCGCACCAGCACCTCGCCCGCCCGCGCGCGCTCGGCCTCGGGCACGTTGGCCTCCATGAAGTCCGACACCGCCTGCAGGCCGCCCGTGGGCTTGCCCGCCACCATGCCTTCGCCCGCAAACAGCGCCAGCGCGCGGGATGCCGACAGGCGCAACTGCTCGGCCAGCTCGGGGCGCGACGAATCCATGGCCTGGGACACATAGCGGCGCACAGCCTGCTCGCGCGCGTCGGGGTCGGCCAGCAGGGCCTTCATGCGCAGGAACCCGTCCATGCTGCCGTTGTCGTCTGCGGGCACACGCAGGTACCGGAAAGGGTCAGCGGGCGACTCGCGCACGCCCAGCAGGAACACTGGCACACCATCGCCCGTGTCCACCGGCAGCATGTAGTTGTGAAACTCACGCGCCTGGCCGGCGGCGTCGCGCAGCTTGTAGGTCACGCTCGGGCCCACGTTGCGCAACTCTTTTTTGGTCACGGTCTTGTTGGCAGCCCCCAGGCGGGACTCCACCGATTCGCGCAGGTCCACCTTGCGCACGTCGGCGCCGCTGCTGCCAGGGCCCGCACCGCCGAAGTTCTCGACGTTGATGGTACGCAGCGCCGTGAACTCCAGCGTCAGCGTGTCGCTGCCCGGACCGCCGCCCTTGTTGGTGAGCTGGGTGGAGCCGCCCACCACACCTTCCACGTCAAACGGCTTGGCCCCGGCCACCATGGGTGCGGCGCGCAGTTTGAGGTGCGAGCCCCCGTCGTCAAAGCTCGACTGGTAGATCTCGATGCCTTTGTAGCTCGCGGGGTGGTTCACCTCGACACGCGCGGGTGTCTTCTCGCCCGTGGCCTTGTCGTGGATCACGATCTCGCTGGCAAACAACTTGGGCATGCCGGTGGAGTAATGCTCCACGATGAACTTCTTGAGTTCGATGGCGAAGGGCAGGTCCTGCAGCAGCACGCCATCGGACTGGTTCAGGATGGCCGTGCTCGACTGCGTGCCCTCGGCCACCAGCAGGTTGCCCCGGAAGGTGGGGTTGCGCTCGGACAGCCGGTGCTCGGGCTTCACATCGGCAATCAGTCCGCCGCCCTGGTAGGGCGTCTTGCCGCCCAGCAGCATCTGGGCGCGCACGATGAGATCGCCGTCGAGCAGGCCACCCACGCACACCAGCACGATGGCACTGTGCGCCGCGATGTAGCCGATCTTGTTGGCCGCACCCGCCTTGGCCGCCACCATCCAGCCCGTGCCGGGGCCTGCGGCGGTGTCGCGCTGCTGCAGGCGCACCTTCCAGCCCCCACCGGCCAGCAGGGTGCCGATGCGGCGTGCCTCGGCCTCGGCCGATTCGGGCAGGTCAGCCTGTGCTTTGTGGTGGAAGGCCTTGAGGCTTTGTTCGCGGATGTTTTCCTTGTAGGCCTTGAGGTCCACCAGGATCTTCGGCGTGTTGCGAGCAATGCACAGCGAAGTGCTGATCACCAGGAACGCGAGGATCAGCAGGAACCACCAGGCGCTGTACACCGCGTTGAGCTGGATGGCGCCAAACAGCTCGGCCCAGAACGGCCCGAACTGGTTGACGTAGTTGACCGCAGGCTCGTGCTGCTTGAGCACGGTGCCGATCACCGAGGCAATGCAGATCACCGTCAGCAGCGAGATGGCGAACCGCATGGAGGACAGCAGTTCGATCCCGGCGCGCCAGGCCTGGGAACCAGACTGGATGCGAAGGCCTTGGGTGTTGTCGGACATGGATGAAACGGTGTCTGCGAAGCGCGAAAGAAAAAGGGCGGGACCATCCGTGGAGATGGACCCGCCCTTTTTGGGGTTGTTATTGGCGGTAGGTTCCGTGCGGCCCGGTTCAAAAAACCTCAAGGGGCCCCGGTTTGACGAAGATCAATCAGCGCAGGCCGGCGATGTAGTCCGAGACGGCCTTGATTTCCTTGTCGTTGAGCTTGGCGGCCACCTGGGTCATCTGCAGGCTGTTGTTGCGCGAACCGTCGCGGAACATGTTCAGCTGCGACACCGTGTAGTCGGCATGCTGACCCGCCAGACGGGGGTACTGTGCCGGGATGCCCGCACCGTTGGGGCTGTGGCAGCCTGCGCAGGCAGCGATGTTACGGTCGGGAATGCCGCCACGGTAGATGCGCTCGCCCAGGGCGACCAGGTCCTTGTCCTTGGCGAAACCGGCCTTGGCGGGCTTGGAGGCCAGCCAGTAGGAGATGTTGCGCATGTCGTCGTCCGACAGGGCGGCCGCAAAGCCCTTCATGACGGCGTTGTTGCGCTTGCCCGACTTGAATTCCTGCAATTGCTTGACCAGGTACTCGGGGTGTTGCTGCGACAGCTTGGGGTTGGCCGCGATGGCCGAGTTGCCGTCGGCGTTGTGGCAGGCCGCACACACGGCGGTGAAGCTGGCCTCGCCCTTGACGAGATCCGGCTTGGCCACCTTGGGGGCGTCGCCCGCCGCGTAGGCCGAGAAAACAGGTGCTGCCAGTGCGGCAGCCGTCAGCAAGGAGGCGAGCAACTTCATATCGAGGGTGTATGTTTATGTGCGCAAAACCGCGCGATTCTACAATGAGGCTTCCTCGCATCCCAATTTCTCATGACGACTTCTCCTACCGCGCCAGTTGCTGGCTCCCTTCCGCCCGCACCCGACGCCAAGATCGCCATGGGCTGGATGCACACGGCCAGGTTCCTGACCACGGCCGCCCAGCTGCACCACCTGCCGCCCATCGACGTGCCCGAAATCGCCTTCGTGGGCCGTTCCAACGCGGGCAAATCCACCTGCATCAACACGCTCACGCAGCAAAAGCAGCTGGCGTTTGCCTCCAAAAAACCCGGCCGCACACAGCACATCAACCTGTTCTCGCTGGGCAAGCAGGGCGTGACCGACGCCGTGCTGGCCGACCTGCCCGGCTATGGCTATGCCGCAGTGTCGCGCTCGGACAAGGTGCGCTGGCAGCAGGTGATGGTGAATTACCTGGTCAGCCGCACCAGCCTCACCGGCATCGTGCTGCTGTGCGACCCGCGCCTGGGCCTGACCGAGCTGGATGAAGCGCTGCTGGAAGTTGTGCGCCCCCGCGTCGAAGAAGGCCTGAAGTTCCTCGTGGTGCTGACCAAGGCCGACAAGCTCACCCGCGCCGAACAGGCCAAGGTGCTGTCGATTACGCGACTGCACGCGGGCGGCGGCGAGGTGAAGATGTTCTCGGCCCTCAAGAAACAAGGGGTGGACGATGTGGCCCAGCTGCTGTGGCAGTGGGCCCACCCGGTGCGCCCTGCGGCAGAGCCCGAAGCCGCCGAAGCCGATGCACCGCCTGCCGGGGCAGACGCCGCCCCTGAAAATTCAGAAAAAAACAGCCTCTAGCGCGCGACCATCATGCGCTAGAAGCTATTTAATTGATAGCAGACACGCATGATCCAACAGAACGCCGTCCCCCTTCCGCATGGCATCACCCTGCACTGCCGCACCAGCGGCGTGGCGGGGCGCCCGGTGCTGCTGTTCCTGCACGGGTTTCCCGAGGGGGCCTTCATCTGGGACGAGCTGCTGCTGCATTTCTCCCGCCCCGAAAACGGTGGCTACCGCTGCGTGGCGCCCTACCTGCGCGGGTTTGGCCCGTCCAGCAGCCCGGCCGAGGTAGAGGCCTACCGCGCCAGACACCTGGTGCAGGACCTGGTGGCGCTGATCGCCCACGAATGCCCCGGCGGCGCGCTGGAATGCCTGGTGGCGCACGACTGGGGCGGCGCCGTGGCCTGGAACCTGGCCAACCAGCAGCCGCAGCTGATGAAGCGGCTGGCGATCATCAACTCCCCCCATCCCGGCGCCTTTGTGCGCGAGCTGGCGCACAACCCGGCCCAGCAGGCGGGCAGCCAGTACATGCACTTCCTGTGCCGCCCGGACGCCGAGGAACTGCTGGCGGACAACGACTTCCGCCGCCTGTTCGGCTTTTTTGACGACCCGCAGGGCCGCGCGCCGGCCTGGCTCACCGACAGCGTGCGCGCCCAGTACCGCGCGCTGTGGAGGCAGGGCCTGACCGGCGCCTGCAACTACTACCGCGCCAGCCCCATCCGCCCGCCACGCGACGACGACCCGGGCGCACAGGCCATCGCCTTGCCCGAATCGATGCTGACGGTGGAGGTGCCCACCCTGGTGCTGTGGGGCATGGACGATCCGGCCCTGCTGCCCGGGCTGCTCGACGGGCTGCCGGGCTGGGTGCCTCGGCTGCAACTGCAACAGATAGAAGCCGCTTCGCACTGGATCGTGCACGAGCACCCGGAGCGCGTGGCCCTGGAGTTGCAGCGCTTTTTTCATCAAAAAGCATAGCTACCAAGGCATTCTGGAAGCGCGGAAGCGGCCATTTTCTTTAACAAACTGAGATCCACCAACGGACCCAAGCCACGCCGCCCGGGCGGAGCCCCACTGCCAGAGATCAGTAATCAGTACACCGAATCCTCGCCCTCGGGCCGCGTCTTGAAGCGCTTGTGCACCCAGTAGTACTGCTCGGGCATGGTGTCGATCACGGCCTGCAGCTCGCGGTTCATGCGCACGGTGTCGGCCTCGGCGTCGTCGGTGGGGTAATCAGCCCAGGCGGGCGAGACCTCGGCCACATAGCCTGTGGACGTCATGCGCGAATACACGCCCACCACCTTGGCCCGCCCCAGCCGCGCAAAACGCGACAGCGAGGGGATGGTGGCCGCCGTCATGCCATAGAACGGCACAAACAGCGAGTCGTTGCGGCCATAGTCCATGTCGGGCAGCAGGTACAGCAGCCCCCCCTTGCGCAGGCTGGAGATGATGGGCTTGACGCCATCGGCACGGTTGAGCATGCGCACGTCGCCAAAACGCTGCCGCCCGGCCATGAACCAGGCATCCACCGCCGGGTCGGGGTGGGTGGCAAAAATCGACGTGAAGGCGCGCTGCGTGCTCAGCGGCAGCGCCAGGCCGCCCGCGTCCATGCCGTAGAAATGCGGCGCGAACAGGATGGTGGGCGTGTCGCCCTCCAGCTCGTGCACCGCGCCCGCGAGGCGCACGCGCTGCTCGACCACCGCGCGCGGCGCGGCCCAGAGCCAGCTGCGGTCCAGCCAGGTCTGGCAGAACACCACAAAGTTGGCCCGCGCCACGGCGCGGCGGCGCGCCTCGGTCCAGTCGGGGAAACACAGCGCCAGGTTGCGCAGCGCCACCTTGCGCCGCCGCACCACCAGCACGTACGCCACCTGCCCCAGCACCCAGCCCATGCCGCGCAACACCGGCAAGGGCAGCAGCGCCAGCACGCTCATGAACCACACGCCCAGGCGGCCGGTCATGCGGCCCCCCCGGCAACCGGTTCAGCCGGTGCGGCTTCTCCCCGGGGCTGCTTGTAGCGGCCATAGCCCCACAGGTACTGCTCGGGGCACTGGCGGATGAGGTGTTCCATGGCCTGATTGATCTGCAGCACAGCCGGGTCCATCTGGTCGGACAGCGGCTGCGCCAGGGGTTCGAAATGCGTGATGTAGCCCCGCCCCCAGGGCAGGCGCTCGCAGCGCACCAGCACCACGGCCGCGCCGGTCTGCTGCGCCAGGCGCGCGGCCAGGGTCATGGTGTAGGCATCGCGGCCAAAGAACGGTGCCCACAGACCCTGCCCCTCGGGCGGCACCTGGTCGGGCAGCAGGCCCACGGCCTCACCCCGTCGCAGGGCCTTGATCATCTGGCGCACACCCGCCAGCGTGGTGGGCACGGCCAACATGCCGGGGCGATTGCGCGCGGTCTCCATCACCTTGGCCAGCCAGGCCTGGCGCGCGGGGCGGTACAGCACGGTGATGGGGCCGCGCTCCGCACTCCAGCGGCGCGCAGCGGCCTGGGCCGACAGCTCGAAGCACCCTTGGTGCGGGGTCAGGAACACGATGCCCCGCCCGGCCGCATAGGCCTGCTCCACACAGGCTTCGCCCGTGATGGCACAGGGCATGGTGGCACCCATCCACAGGCGGGGCAGCTCGGCCACCATGCGCCCGGCATGAGCCACTGCGGCCCGCACGGCGCCAAACGGATAGCCCGCCAGCGCCGAATTGGCGAGAAAGCGGCGACGGTAGGTGGGCGACGCACAAAACGCCACCCAGCCCATGGCGGCACCCATGGCATGCAGCAACCACAGCGGAAACGCGGAAAAGAATCGGAAGACGACTGGCATTAAAATAGAGGGGTCGCTGAGTTAAATGAGCAACTTGCAGGGCGACGTTAAAAAAATCTGCTAAAGCGTTCGCCAGAGCTCCTTCGGGGTGAGGGCAACGCCCCAAATGCCGGAACACAGGAGTTTATTCAAATGGCGAACGACTTTCTCTTTACCTCGGAATCCGTCTCCGAAGGCCACCCCGACAAGGTGGCCGACCAGATCTCGGACGCGATTCTCGATGCGATCTTCAAACAAGACCCCCGCAGCCGCGTCGCCGCTGAAACGCTGACCAACACCGGCCTGGTGGTGCTGGCGGGCGAGATCACCACCAACGCCCACGTGGACTACATCCAGGTGGCGCGCGACACCATCAAGCGCATCGGCTACGACAACACCGACTACGGCATCGACTACAAGGGCTGCGCCGTGCTCGTGGCCTACGACAAGCAGAGCAACGACATCGCCCAGGGCGTGGACCATGCGAGCGACGACCACCTGAACACCGGCGCCGGTGACCAGGGCCTGATGTTCGGCTACGCCTGCGACGAAACGCCCGAGCTGATGCCCGCGCCCATCTACTACGCCCACCGCCTCGTGGAGCGCCAGGCCCAGCTGCGCAAGGACGGCCGCCTGCCCTTCCTGCGCCCTGATGCCAAGAGCCAGGTGACGATGCGCTACGTGGACGGCAAGCCCCACAGCATCGACACCGTGGTGCTCTCCACCCAGCACCACCCCGACCAGAGCGAAACGCAGACCAAGATGAAGGCCAGCTTCACTGAAGCCGTCATCGAGGAAATCATCAAGCCCGTGCTGCCCAAGGAATGGCTGCAGAACACGCGCTACCTGATCAACCCCACCGGCCGTTTCGTCATCGGCGGCCCGCAAGGCGACTGCGGCCTGACGGGCCGCAAGATCATCGTGGACACCTACGGCGGCGCCTGCCCCCACGGCGGCGGCGCGTTCAGCGGCAAGGACCCAACGAAGGTGGACCGCTCGGCCGCCTATGCCGCCCGCTACGTGGCCAAGAACATCGTGGCCGCCGGCCTCGCCCGCCAGTGCCAGATCCAGGTGGCCTACGCGATCGGCGTGGCCGAGCCGATGAACATCACGGTCTACACCGAAGGCACGGGCGTGATTCCGGACGACCAGATCGCCAAGCTGGTGCGCGCGCACTTCGACCTGCGCCCCAAGGGCATCATCCAGATGCTGGACCTGCTGCGCCCGATCTATGAAAAGACCGCCGCCTACGGCCACTTCGGCCGCGAAGAACCCGAGTTCAGCTGGGAAAAGACGGACAAGGCGGCTGCGCTGCGCGCAGCAGCGGGCCTGTAAAGGCCCCGAGCGAAGCGAGCTTGTCCGGCTTTCGGCGCAGGCTCATATCGCGTAGCGATGTGAGCGCAGGCCAAAAGACTGATAAAGCTGCTGCGCTTCGCTCTGCAGCCGGGCTGTAAAGCCCTCCGCGCGTTAGCGCAGTATTGGTCTTCGGACGCAGTTCATATCGCGCAAGCGATGTGAACGCAGACCAAGGAACTGAAGAAAAGAAGCCGCAACGCCCCGCGCGTTGCGGCTTTTTCTTTTTGGTCCATCCCCCTAGGCGGCACTCTCCTACACCCGCGCCCAGCCGCTGCTGACGGCGGCAGCCGCGGCCGGTCCGTATTGTTTCTGCACGCCCTGTCGCAGCCCACGCGGCGCGACAGCCCACAGAGCTGAAACGGACACCACCAACATGCCCGACACCACGACGATCTTTGAAGCCTTGCGCGAAAGCCACGAACGCCAGCGCGCGCTGTCCACCGCGCTCACGGACACCAGCGGAGACAGCCCCGAGCGGCGCGCGCTGTTTGACGAACTCAAGACCGAACTGGCCGCCCACGCGCTGGCCGAGGACCGCCACTTTTATGTGCCACTGATGGCGCACGACGCTGGCATCGACCTGTCGCGCCACGCGATTGCGGAACACCACCAAATCGACGAACTGGTGGAATCCCTGCAAGACACCGAGCCGTCAAGTCCCGCATGGCTGCCGCTGGCCAGGAAGCTGGCCGACAAGGTGGAACACCATCTGCAAGAGGAAGAACACCGCTTCTTCCAGATGGCCGGGAAGCTGCTGACGGAAAAGCAGAAAACTGCGCTGGCAGCGAGCTACCGGGATGACTATGAAGACGCCAAGGCCACTCCCGCCTGATGACCAGCTTCTCGCAAGCTCAGGCTGCCCCTTCAGCCTGCACCACACAATTGCGACCGCTGGACTTGGCCTTGTACAGCGCCGTGTCCGCGCGCTTGATGAGCGCATGGCTGTCTTCCTTGTGGTCCCAGGTGGCAACGCCAAAGCTGGCGCTCACATGGCCCACGGCATCAAACGGCACACCCGCGATGCGGGCCCGCACGGCCTCGGCCATGGCCATGGCGGCGTCCACCGGGGTTTCCTTGAGCAGGATGATGAATTCCTCGCCGCCAAAGCGGGCCGCACAGTCCGACGAACGCAGCAGCTCGCGCACACGCAGCGCCGTGTTCTTCAACACCACATCGCCCGAGTCATGCCCGAAGGTGTCGTTGATGCGCTTGAAGAAGTCGATGTCGAACATGACCACCGACAGCTGGCTCTTCTTGACCCGCGTCTCGGCCATGTCGGCCTCCAACCGCTCGAAGAAGCGGCGGCGGTTGACCAGATCGGTGAGGAAGTCCTTGGTCGCCAGGTCTTCGAGCTTGGCGTTGAGCCGCGCCATGGGCTCGATCACCAGCGACGACAGCGAGAGGTTGAGCACCACAAACAGCAGCGCAAAGCTGGCCACCAGCGCCGCCATCACGGTGTTGAAGGTCTGGCGCGCCTTCTCCAGCGGGAAGTACATGGGCACCTTCACCACCTGGATACCCACTGTCTCGTTCATGCCCCAGCCAAAGCCGTTCTTGTCGCCATAGACCTTGAGCATGGTTGGCGGCGCCACGGCCGGCGTGCTATGGCAGGCCATGCACTGTGCCTGCTTGATGGTGATGGGCCGTGCCACGTACATGGCACGGTGCATGCCCTCGCCCACCTCACCGGTCACCTCTTTCTTCAGGTCGGCGCGGCCTTCGCGGAAGTCGCTGATGATGCGCTCTTCCCACTCGTTGGCCCGGTCGCGCAGGTTGGTGGGGTTGAGCACCGCCTCCTTGTATTCGTAGCCCGGGAAGCGGCTTTGCAGGCGGCGCAGCGTCTCCGTCGCTGCGTAGGCGGGAACGGTCTGCGGCAGGAATTTTTCGGCCAGCGTCACGTCCAGGTGGGGCTTGACCAGCTCGGTGGTGTAGTCGCGGATGGCCATGGCGGCGTGCATCATGATCTGCGAGTTGTGCTGCACCTCCTCGATGGCCGCTTGCTGCAGAAAGCGGTGCACATAGGCGCCTGCGCCCAGCACCGCCAGCAGCAGCACCGCTGCCAAAACCAGATTGAATTTGAGCCGCAAAGACATGGATCACCCTCAGGCACCAGCGTCGCGCTGGCTTGTTATTGGCGAGGCGGCGGCGCTCCCCCTGGCCTGCGCCGCGCACCCACCGTTCGTGGGACACAAAGTTTGCGTTTGTGCCAGATTTGGGCGCGGCGGTCCAATCTTTTGTGCGTGTGGAGCCCGCGCTACAACCCCCTGGCACTGAGCGACAGCTGCCGCCGGTAGGCCGGGCGCACCCGGTACAGCTGCGCGGGGCGGTGCGCGCCGCCCGTCTGCAAGGCGCCCACCACGGGCTCCAGCATGGCCAGCTCGTCCACCTTGCGGCGAAAGCTCACCTTGTTGACCGGCTCGCCCAGCACCGCTTCGTACACCGCCTGCAGCTGCGGCAGCGTGAACGGCTCGGCGCACAGGTGCACGGGCAGCGACGAATACTGGCTTTTGCTGCGCACGCGCAACACGGCGGTGTCGATGATCTGGCGGTGGTCGAAGGGCAGCGGCGGCAGCGCATCCACCGCCACCAGCTCCACCCGCCCCGCAGCCTGCGCCAGCACGGTAGCGGGCACCAGCGCGCAATACGCCACGGCCACCGACCAGCCCCGGGGGTCGCGCACCGCGCCCGTGAAGGTGGCCAGTTGCTCCAGGTAGGGGCTTTCCAGCCCTGCCTTGTCGCGCAGCACCCGCACGGCGCTGGCCTGTGCGTCCACGTCTTCTTGCGCATGGATGTAGCCACCGGGCAGCGCCAGCGCCTGGGCATAGGGCTCGCGTTCGCGGCGCACCAGGGCCACCTTCAGCGTGGCCTGCTCCAGGGTCAGCAGCACCACGTCCACGGTACAGATCACGGCGGGAATGCTGTCGGAGGTCATATGGCGAGCTAGTTCATTGCAAAGTTGAACGAACAAGGCTACCACCAGGACAGATTGCGGCAAAGCATTCCGAGACTATCGACGCCCTGCAGCCCCGAAACATCCGCTTGCAAACCACTTAGTTGCAAAATTGACTTAACAAAACTACACTGCACCCACAGCGAAGGAGAAAGACCATGGCCACACGCACCACCCAGCTTCTAGTGATCGACCCCCAGAACGATTTCTGCGACCTGCCTGCCAGCCGTTGCCCCGCAGGCCACGCGCCCAGCCTGCCCGTGGCGGGCGCCCACGCCGACATGCAGCGCCTGGCGGCCTTCATCCGGGCACAAGGCGGCCAACTCGACGCCATCACCATCACACTCGACTCGCACCAGCGCTTCGACATCGCCCACCCCGGCTTCTGGCAGACCGGCGCGGGGGCAGTGGTGGCGCCCTTCACTCCCATCACCGCCGCCCAGGTGCGTGCGGGCGACTTCATGCCGCGCGATGTGGCCACCCTGCCCCGCACGCTGGCCTACCTGGACGCACTCGAAGCCCAGGGCCGCTACGCGCTCATGGTCTGGCCCGTGCACTGCGAGGTGGGCACTTGGGGCCACGGCATCCATGCCGATGTGCTGGCCGCCTGTGGCGACTGGCAACTGCAGCGCCAGCGCGCCGTGCGCAATGTGTTCAAGGGCACCAACCCCTGGACGGAGCACTACAGCGCCATCGAGGCCGAGGTGCCCGATGCGGACGATGCCAGCACCGCGCTCAACACCGCCCTGCTGCAGTCGCTGGGCCAGGCCGATGTGCTCCTGATCGCGGGCGAGGCCAGCAGCCACTGCGTGCGCTCGACCACCGAGCACATCGTGCAGCACCTGCCGCGCCTGGTGCCCGGCTGGCAGGCCAGCCGCATCGTTCTGCTGACCGACGGCATGAGCCCCGTGGCGGGATTTGAAGCACAACACCAGGCGTTTCTGGATGCGATGCGCGCCGCAGGCGCACAGCTGAGAAATATGAGTGAAATTGGCCTCTAGCGCCTAACCTTCTTCCCCTGATAGCTATAAATTCAGGAGCAAATCATGCAACCCGTCATCACCAGTCTGCTCGACACCGACCTCTACAAGTTCACCATGTGGCAGGCCCTGCTGCACCGCCATCCACAGACGCAGAGCGAGTACCGCTTCGTCTGTCGCAACAAGCCCCTGTACCCGCTGGCCGAATTGCTGCCCGAGGTGAATGCCGCGCTCGACCATCTGTGCAGCCTGCGCTTCACGGCAGACGAACTCAGCTACCTGGCCGGGCTGCGCTTCATCAAAAGCGATTTCATCGACTTTTTGCGCATCTTCCAGTTCCAGCGCAGCTTCATTGAAGCGCGTGCAGAAGGTGACACGCTCCACATCGTGGCGCGCGGCCCGCAGGTGCATGTGATGGGCTTCGAGATCTTCGTGCTGGCCATCGTCAACGAGCTGTACTTTCGCCGCTTCGATGCGACCGTCGCCCTCACCAGCGGCCGCGAGCGCCTGGCGGTCAAGGTGCAGCAGCTGCAGGACCTGGCCCGGCAGGCCACGTTGCGCCACCCCTTCGAGCTGTTCGACTTTGGCCTGCGCCGCCGCTACAGCGGCGCCTGGCAGCGCGAGGTGGTGCAGACCTTTGCCACGCAGGCGCCGCAGTGGTTCAAGGGCACCAGCAACGTGCTGCTAGCGCGCGACCTGGGCCTTGTGCCCATCGGCACCATGGCGCACGAGTACCTGCAAAGCTACCAGGCGCTCGGCGTGCGCCTGCGCGACTTTCAAAAGGCGGCGCTCGAAGACTGGGTGCAAGAGTACCGGGGCGACCTGGGCATTGCACTGACCGACACCGTGGGCATGGACGCCTTCCTGGCCGACTTCGACCTGTATTTCGCCAAGCTGTTCGACGGCCTGCGGCACGACTCGGGCGACCCGGTGGCCTGGGGCGAGAAGGCGCTGGCCCACTATGCCAAGCTGCGCATCGACGCACACACCAAGCGGCTAGTGTTCTCCGACGGCCTCACGCTGACCAAGGCGCTGGCGCTGTACCGGCACTTTGGCGACCGCACGCAGCTGGGCTTCGGCATCGGCACCCACCTCACCAACGACATGGGTGATGCGCCGGAAATGAAGCCACTCAACATCGTGATGAAGCTGGTGCGCGCCAACGGGCAGCCGGTGGCCAAGCTGTCGGACACGCCGGGCAAGACGCTGTGCGACGATGAAACCTATCTCGCGTACTTGCGCCAAGTCTTCAACGTTGGGGGCTGAGTGGCTGAGAAAACTCTCCTGGCGTCGTTGTTCAGCCTTGCCGTACCTCCGGTACTGTCTGCGACTGAACGCCTAGCCAGGACCGCTTCGCTGAGCTTTTCAGCCACTCCGACGCGCCCTGAAGCATTCAAGGAAAAAGAAACATGCTCCGCATCACCATCGCCCAATTGAATTTCACCGTTGGCGACATCGAGGGCAACGTGGCCCGCATGGTGGCAGCCGCCCAGCAGGCCGCCCGCGAGCAGTCTGACCTCATCGTGTTCAGCGAGCTCGCGCTGTGTGGCTACTACCCCGGCGACATGCTGGACGAGCCGCCCTTCCTGCAACGTGTGCAGGACGGCCTGGCGGCGCTGCAGAAGGCATCGGCCGACCTGCCCGCGCTGCACTGGGTGGTGGGCGCGCCCACGCCCGCCACAGGCCCGGGAAAGCGCCTGCACAACAGCCTGCTGGTGCTGCAGGGCGGCACCGTGCGCCTGCAATATGCAAAGCAGCTGCTGCCCACCTACAACATCTTTGACGAGCGCCGCCACTTCGAGCCCGGGCCGGACGTGGCCAAGGTGCTGCGCATCGGCAGCGCGCAAGTCGGGTTGCTGATCTGCGAAGACGGCTGGAACGACCACGGTGCCGACTACGCCACCAACCCCTTCGAGCGCCTGCGCGACGCTGCGCCCGACCTGGTGATCAGTATCAACGCCAGCCCCAGCCACGTGGGCAAGCGCGAGCAACGCCACCAGATCTTTGGCGGCTCGTCGCGCCGCCACGGTCTGCCCATCCTGTATGTGAACCAGGTTGGCGGCCACGACCAGGTGGTGTACGACGGCGCATCGTTCGCGGCCGAGCCCGCAGCGGGCATCGTGTTCGAGGCGCCGCGTTTTGTGGAGGATGTGCGCACGCTGTGGTTCGACAACGGCCACTTCCTCACCGCCGATGGCCAGGCACCAGCGCGTGTGCCCGCCGAAGGCTTGCCCACCATGGAGTTCTACCGCCAGCAGATCCTGCTGGGCCTGAAGGACTACGCACGGCGCTGCGGCTTCAGACAGGTGGTGGTGGGCAGCTCGGGTGGCATCGATAGCGCGCTCACGCTGGCATTGGCTGCGCAGGCCCTCGGACCCGAGAACGTGGTGGGCGTGACCATGCCCTCGCGCTACTCCAGCAGCGGCTCGGTCGATGACTCGCTGGCGCTGTGCCAGAACCTGGGCGTGCAGCTGCACACGCACCCGATTGCCGAGCTGGTGGCGGGCTACGCGCAGCAGTTTGAGGGCAGCTTCGGCCAGCCGCTGCAGGGTCTGCCGCTTGAAAACCTGCAGGCGCGCATCCGCGGCACGGTGCTGATGGAATACTCCAACGCCTTTGGCCACCTGCTCCTCACCACAGGCAACAAGAGCGAAATCTCGGTGGGCTACTGCACGCTGTATGGCGACACCAATGGCGGTCTGGGGCTGATTGGCGACCTCTACAAGACGGAGGTGTTTGCCCTCTCACGCCATGTCAACGAACAAGCGGGGCGCGCGCTGATCCCGCAGGCCATCATCGACAAGGAGCCGTCGGCCGAACTAGCCCCGGGCCAGCGCGACGTGGACAGCCTGCCGCCCTACCCCGTGCTGGACGAAGTGCTCAAGCTGCTCATCGAGGGCGAGCGCCTGTCACCCGCCGAACACTTGGCCGCGCAGGCCTTTGTGGCCCAGCTGCAGGCCGACGACGCCGGGCGTGCCCTGGTGCAGCGCGTGCGCATGATGGTGGCGCGCAACGAATACAAACGCCGCCAGGCCCCGCCCATCCTGCGGGTGCGGCCCCGGGCGTTCGGCAGCGGACGCCAGATGCCCATCGCCGCAAAGTATGTGTGACAACCCCCTGAGCCGCTTCGCGGCTTCCCCCTTCTCTCACGCTGCGCGTGGGAAGGGGGACGACGCCAGCGCGGCGGGGCGGCCCTTGCGCGGCGTCCGCTGGCGGGGGCCGCGCCGGTACCCAGCGGCGCGCCTCATTCCCCAAAGGCAATCACTACTAAAATCGTAGCTACAAGCGCATGATGGACGCGCGCAAACGGCCAAAAAAGCTCAGAATTTCGGAGACCCATGTACGACACCGCCCTCCTCATCGGCCGCTTTGAACCCGTGCACAGCGGCCACCTGGCCCTGCTGCACGAGGCCCTGCGCGTGGCGCCCCAGGTCATCGTGGTGGTGGGCTCGGCCTGGCAGGCCCGCTCGCCCAAGAACCCCTTCACCTGGCAAGAACGCGAAGCCATGCTGCGCGATGCGCTGCCCCCCGCCGACCGCCACCGCATGCGCGTGCTGCCCGTGCGCGACTACTACAACGAAGCCGTGTGGGTGCAGGCCGTGCGCCAGGGCGTGGCGCAGTACACGCAGCCCGGCGCCCGCATCGCGCTGGTGGGCCACTTCAAGGACGCAACCAGCAGCTACCTGCGCTCCTTCCCCGGCTGGGCGCTGATCGACCTGCCCCGCCAGGGCAGCATGGACGCCACCACCATCCGCGACGCCTACTTTGGCGCCACGGCCGCCACGGTGAGCGAAGCCCTGGCACCGCTGGCTGCGCAGATTCCGCCCGGCACCCTGGCCCAGCTGCAGGCCTTTGCACACACGCCGCACTACGCTGCGCTGCAGGAGGAATGGCGCATGCTGCGCGGCTACCGCCAGGCCTGGTCCGCAGCGCCCTACCCGCCCGTGTTCGTGACGGTGGACGCCGTACTCCGCTGCCAGGACCATGTGCTGCTGATCCGCCGCGCCCACGCGCCGGGCAAAGGCCAGCTGGCGGTGCCCGGCGGCTTTATCGAGCAGCGCGAAACCGTGTGGCAGTCCTGCCTGCGCGAGCTGGTGGAAGAAACCCATTGCCACCTGCCCGAGGCCCACATGCGCGCCGCGCTGCAGTCGGTAGCCGTGTTCGACCACCCCGACCGCAGCCAGCGCGGCCGCACCATCACGCATGCACACTACTTCGACCTGGGCGATGCGCCCTTCCCGGTGGTGCAGGCCGACGATGATGCGGCGCTGGTGCAGTGGACCCGCATCGACGAGCTGGCAGGCATGGAAGAGGCATTCTTCGAAGACCACTTCCACATGCTGGACCACTTTCTGGGCTTGACCGGCCTGGTCACGCCCCGCCCCTGACGCAAGAAAAAAGGCAGGGCGAACCCTGCCTTTGCGAATGCCCGGCGCTGGACTCACGCCACGCGGAACTGCCCCACGGTTTGCGACAGCGCCACGGCCTGCTGGCTGAGTGACTGGGCGGCCGCCAGGGCCTCCTCCACCAGCGCGGCGTTCTGCTGGGTGCTCTGGTCCATCTGCGAGATGGCTTGGTTGACCTGGGCGATGCCCGCGCTTTGCTCGCCGCTGGCGGCGCTGATCTCGGCGACCATGGTGGTCACGCTTTTCACACCCGCCACCACCTCGCCCATGGTGGCGCCCGCCTGCTCCACCAGTTGCGTGCCCACGCCCACCTTGGCCACGGAGTCGTCGATCAGGCCCTTGATCTCCTTGGCCGCCGCCGCGCTGCGCTGGGCCAGGCTGCGCACCTCGCTCGCCACCACGGCAAATCCCCGGCCCTGTTCACCCGCTCGCGCGGCTTCCACCGCCGCATTCAGCGCCAGGATGTTGGTCTGGAACGCAATGCCGTCGATCACGCTGATGATGTCCACGATCTTGCGCGAGGACTGGTCGATGGAGCCCATGGTGCCCACCACCTGCTGCACCACGTCACCGCCGCGCACGGCCATGTCGGATGCGGCACGCGCCAGCTCGTCGGCCCGTTTGGCGTTGGCGGCGTTCTGCTGCACAGTGGAAGTGAGCTGCTCCATCGAGGCCGCCGTCTCCTGCAGCGCGCTGGCCTGCGACTCGGTGCGTGCCGACAGGTCGCCATTGCCTGCAGCAATTTCGGAGGAGGCGGTGTTGATGGAATCGGTGCTGTCGCGCACCTGCTTCACCAGGTGCGAGAGGTTGTCGCGCATGGCGCGGATGGCGTGCAGGATGCTGGTGGTGTCGCCAGGCAAGGTCTGCACCTCCACAGCCAGGTTGCCCTCGGCAATCTGGGTGACCACCTCGGCCGCGTACTGCGGCTCGCCGCCGAGCTGGTGCACCAGGCTGCGCAGCATCTGCCAGGCCATCAGCGCCACGATGAGCATCAGCACTGCGCCAATAGACAGCAGGATGGCGGTGTTGCGCCAGAAGGCGTTTTCGATGTCGTCCACATAGTCGCCAAAGCCGATGATCCAGTCCCAGGGCTCGAACTTGATGATGGCGTAGAGCTTGTCCACCGGCTCCTTGGCGCCGGGGCGCGTGCCGGGCGCTGTCACGGTGCCCACCGTCACGCCCTGCAGCGCGGCGCGGTAGCGCACACCCGCCTCCTTGCCACCCTTTTCATCGACGATGCCGATGCGCTTGGGGTTGGGGTGCACGTAGTTCACATCGTTGGTAAAACCACGGACAAAAAAGTATTTGTCCTTGTCCACAAAGCTGCCGATGGTCTGGGTGGCTTCCTTGATGGCGTCTTCGCGCGAGAGCGCGCCGCTCTTTTCTTTTTCGTGCGACTTCTGGGCGGCCGCGTGGGCCAGCACCACCAGGTTGGAGAGCTGCGCCGTGCGCTCTTTCATCATCGACTGGTAGAGCGTGGTGAGCGCCATGGCCGACAGTACGACCAGGCCCAGGAGCGTGGCGGCGCACAGCCACAGGATGCGGGTTTTGAGTTTCATGGGGCAGCCCTCTTCGCGGAAAACAAAAATTACAAACCACCGGAAGATACAACGCCACCCATGCCCTGCGGGCGCGCCGCCCCACTGCGCGCCCGATCAGGTGCCCGCCCGCTCCAGCATCGCATGCAGCAGCACGTTGCAGCCCGCCTCGATGTGCTCAGGTTTCGCATCCTCGATCTCGTTGTGGCTGATGCCGTCCTTGCAGGGGATGAAGATCATGCCGCTGGGTGCGAGCTTGGCCATGTAGACGGCGTCGTGCCCGGCACCCGAGACGGCGGGCATGTGGCTGTAGCCCAGCTTGGCGGCGGCGCGGCCCACGGCCTCCACGCACTCGGGCTGGAAGAGCTGCGCGGGGTAGCTGGACACCATCTCGATGTGCACCTGCACACCGTGCTCCTTGGCCACCTGGTCGGCGAAGGCCTTGACCTCGGCGGCCATGGCGTCCACCAGTGCGTCCGTGCTGTTGCGCAGGTCGATGCTGAACTTGACCCGGCCCGGAATCACGTTGCGGCTGTTGGGGAACACCTGCACCATGCCCACAGTGCCCCGGCCGTGCGGCGGATGGCGGTGGGCGGCGGCCACCACGTCTTGCATGATGCGCGTGGCGGCCAGCATCGCGTCTTTGCGCAGGGCCATGGGCGTGGGGCCTGCGTGGGCTTCCATGCCGGTGACGGTGCAGTCAAACCAGCGGATGCCCAGCACGCCACTGACCACGCCGATGGTCTTGTCGTTGTCTTCCAGCACCGGGCCTTGCTCGATGTGGGTTTCAAAGTACGCGCCGATGGGGTGGTCGCCGGGCTCCTGGTCGCCGATGTAGCCGATGCGTTCCAGCTCGCTCTTCACCGTCTTGCCCTCGGTGTCGGTGGCAGCGTAGGCGTGCTCCAGCGTGAAGGCTTTGGCGAACACGCCGGAGCCCATCATGACGGGCACGAAGCGGCTGCCTTCTTCGTTGGTCCAGAAGGCGACTTCGATGGGGGCCTCGGTTTCGATACCGTGGTCGTTGAGCGTGCGCACCACCTCAATGCCCGCCAGCACGCCGTAGTTGCCGTCGAACTTTCCGCCCGTGGGCTGGGTGTCGATGTGGCTGCCGGTCATGATGGGTGGCAGGCTGTTGTTGCGGCCAGGGCGACGCATGAAGCCGTTGCCGATCTTGTCGATGGTCACCGTCATGCCCGCTTCGCGTGCCCAGCGAGTCACCAAGTCACGACCTTGTTTGTCCAGGTCGGTGAGGGTGAGGCGGCATACGCCCCCCTTGGGTGTGGCGCCGATCTGCGCCAGCTCCATGAGCGAATCCCACAGGCGCTGGCCGTTGATGCGCAGGTTTTCGATGTTGGGTTTGACTTTGGTGTCCATGGTGTTGTTCTCCGTCGGTTCAGCGGTTGACCGCCGTGGGGGCGAGATCCTGCGCGCGCTTCTGCACCGCCTGGAAGTTGGCGCCAAACGCCGGGCGCTTGATATAGCGGCCCTTGCCCTGCTCGGCGCGCAGGTCGCCGTTGGCAAACACCACGTGGCCCTGGCTCACGGTGTGGCTGGGGATTCCGCGCACGGTGCGGCCTTCAAAGATGTTGAAGTCGCCCTTGCTGAACTGCGTCTTGGCCGAGAAGGTCTTGGTGCCTTGCGGGTCCCACAGCACCAGGTCGGCATCGGCACCTTCGCCGATGAAACCCTTGCGCGGATAGATGTTGAACAGCTTGGCCGCGTTGGCCGAGGTGATGGCCACAAACTCGCTGGGCGTGAGGCGCCCGGTGTTCACGCCGCCGTCCCACAGCGCAGCCATCCGCTCTTCCACGCCGCCCGTGCCGTTGGGGATCTTGGCAAAGTTCTCCTTGCCCATGGCCTTTTGCGCGGCGCAGAAGGTGCAGTGGTCCGTGGCCGTGGTGTGCAGCTGGCCCGACTGCAGGCCGCGCCACAGCGCCTCCTGATGGCCCTTGGGGCGGAAGGGCGGGCTCATCACGTAGGCGGCGGCCTTGGCAAAGTCGGGGTCGCGGTACACGCTGTCGTCCACCAGCAGGTGGCCGGCCAGCACTTCACCGTACACACGCTGGCCACGCGCACGGGCGCGGGCAATGGCGTCGGCGGATTCGATGCAGCTCACGTGCACCACGTAAATGGGCACGCCCAGCACGTCGGCAATGGCAATGGCGCGGTTGGCGGCCTCGGCCTCGACCATGGGTGGGCGCGACAGTGGGTGGCCCTCGGGGCCGGTGATGCCCATCTTGGCGACCTCTTGCTGCAGCAGGTAGACCAGCTCGCCGTTTTCGGCGTGCACCGTGGGCATGGCACCCAGTTCGAGCGCGCGCTTGAAGCTGTTCACCAGGGTTTCGTCGTCGCACATGATGGCGTTCTTGTAGGCCATAAAGTGCTTGAAGCTGTTCACGCCCTCTTCCTGCACCAGCGTGCCCATGTCGGCGCGCACCTGCTCGCTCCACCAGGTGACGGCAACGTGGAAGGAATAGTCGGCCGCCGATTTTTCGGCCCAGCCGCGCCACTTGCGGTAGGCATCCATCAGCGGCTCCTGCGGGTCCGGGATCACGAAGTCGATGATGCTCGTGGTGCCGCCCGCCAGCGCGGCGGCCGTGCCGGTGAAGAAGTCGTCCATGGTGACGGTGCCCATGAACGGCAGCTGCATGTGGGTGTGCGGGTCGATGCCGCCGGGCAGCACATACTGGCCGCTGGCGTCCAGCACCTGCGCGCCTGCGGGGGCCTGCGCCGCAGCCCCATCCCCCACGGCCACGATGCGGCCATCGACGCACAACACATCGGCGCGCTGTTCACGGTCGGCGTTGACCACGGTGCCACCGCGGATCACAAGGGCTTGGCTCATGGGGGTCTCCTTCAGGGATACGGATCAGGTCAAAAAAAGGCCCTGCACTGGCACCAGGCCCAGGCAGGGCCAAGGGGTCACTTCTTCTTGGCGGTCAGGTAGTAGTAGGTACCGGCCACGGCCAGGCTGAAGAACCAGCCAAAGTCGAACAACGCCAGCAGCAGGCCAGGCACAGCCGCCTTGTCCACCACGCCCGACACGGCCAGGCAGCCCGGCAGGCAGGGCAGCACGCCCAGCGCAAAGGCAATCAATGCCTGGACGTTCCAGCCATTGCTGTACTCATATTCGCCACCACGGCGATACAGGTCGTCCACCTTCAGCTCGCTCTTGCGCACCAGGTAGTAGTCCACCAGCAGGATGCCCGCAATCGCGCCCAGCAGCGTGCCGTAGCCGCCCAGCCAGGTGAACAGGTAGCCACCCGAGGTGGCCAGCAGCTTCCAGGGCATGAACAGCAGGCCGATCAGCGCAGCGATCAGGCCACCCATGCGGAAGCTGATCTTGGACGGTGCACACTGGCTGAAGTCGTACGAAGGCGACACCAGGTTAGCGGCCACATTGGTCGTCAGGTTGGCCAGCAAAATCACCAGCAGGCCCACACCTGCAGCCACGCTGCCCATTTGCGTGAGCAGACCATCAGGGAACAGCTGGGCCTTGCCGTACAGGATGGCCGAGGCCGAGAAACCGATCACACCCACCATGGAAAACAGCGCCATGGGAATCGGCAGGCCGATGGCCTGGCCCACGACCTGGTCCTTTTGCGACTTGGCAAAGCGCGTGAAGTCCGGAATGTTGAGCGCCAGCGTGGCCCAGAAGCCGACCAGGCCCGTCAGCGCCGCCCAGGTCTTGGGACCGCCCTCGACCACCTTAGCGGGCAGGTTGAACAGCTGGCCCGAGGGCACCTTCATCATCAGCACCACCACCAGCAGCACGGACGCACCGATCATCAGCGGCGCGGCAATCACCTCCAGCAGACGGATGGACTCCGGCCCCTTCCATATGAACCAGATGTGAACCGCCCAGAACGCCAGGAAGCACATGAACTGCGAGGTGCTGATGGTCTGCCCATCCGCTGGCCCAGCCAGGTTCATGCCCAGGATGTTGAGGAAGCCGTGCAGCGCCAGCGCGCCAAAGTAGCAGTTGATGGAGAACCAGCCACATGCCACCAGGCCGCGCAGCACGGCGGGCAGGTTTGCACCTTTCACGCCGAAGGATGCACGTGCGAGCACGGGGAACGGCACACCATATTTGGGCCCCACGCGCCCAATGAGCACCATAGGCACGAGCACGATGCAGTTGGCCAGGAACACCAGCCACACCGCCATCTGCCAGGTGAAGCCCTGGTCCAGCATGGAGCTGGCCATGGTGTAGGTGGGCACGCACACGACCATGCCCACCCAGAGTGCGGCAAAGTCCTTCCACGTCCAGTGTCGCTGCGCGGCGGTGGTGGGGAGCAGATCTTCATTGGCGAGCGTGTTGGATGCATCGCCGGGCATTAGCCCCGCCACATGGGCCGCGCTGCCGGTACTGTTGGTCATGCCTGTACTCCTGTCAAAGACGTCGTTGGGGTTGCACACAACCCGCTGTCTGTTCCAGCGCCCTCACGCTGGCAGATGGCGGGCAAAGGGAAGCGAGCGATGCTAGAGATCACGCAAGAACTGCACCAGATGCAGTGCAGCATGCGTTGCAAATCGGCACCACAACGGGTGCTGTCACAACGCCTTGCACGGTCTGTGGCACACGCTCGCAGGGGCACATATCAAGCTGCGGCAGACACGCGCTGCGGGTTGTTGGGGTGCGTGGTCCAGTTGGCGTATTCGCCCGTCACCGTCTTGCCGGTGCGCACATCGACTTCGCCCGGCTCCAGCGCGCGCATGGTGATGCACTCGGGCACGGGGCAGATCGACACGCACAGGTTGCAGCCCACGCACTCGGCCTCGTTGATCTCGAACTTGCGCACACCGCCTTCTTTGGTGAAGGTGATGGCCTGGTGCGAGGTGTCTTCGCACACCACATGGCAGCGGCCGCACTGGATGCAGGCGTCCTGGTTGATGACGGCTTTTTCGATGTGGTTGAGGTTGAGGTTCTTCCAGTCCTTCACGGTGGGCACGGCCTGGCCCTTGAAGTCATCCAAGGTGGCGTAGCCGTGCTCGTCCATGAAGTTGGACAGGCCGTCGCACATGTCCTGCACGATCTTGAAGCCGTACACCATGGCCGCCGTGCACACCTGCACCGTGCCGCAGCCCAGCGCAATGTATTCGGCCGCGTCGCGCCAGGTGGTGATGCCGCCAATGCCGCTGATGGGCAGGCCGGCGGTCTGTGCATCGCGCGCAATCTCGGCCACCATGTTGAGCGCAATGGGCTTGACGGCCGGGCCGCAGTAGCCGCCGTGCGATCCCCAGCCGTCGGTGCTCGGGCTCATCACCATGCGGTCCAGGTCCACGCCCATGATGGAGTTGATGGTGTTGATGAGCGACACGGCATCGGCCCCGCCCGCCTTGGCCGCACGCGCCGGTTGGCGCACGTCGGTGATGTTGGGGGTGAGCTTCACGATCACAGGCAGCTTGCTGTAGTGCTTGCACCAGGCCGTGACCATCTGGATGTATTCAGGCACCTGGCCCACGGCCGCGCCCATGCCACGCTCGCTCATGCCGTGTGGGCAGCCGAAGTTGAGTTCGATGCCGTCGGCACCGGTGTCTTCCACCAGCGGCAGGATGTTCTTCCAGCTCTCCTCCACGCAGGGCACCATCAGCGAGACGATCATGGCCCGGTCCGGCCAGTTGCGTTTGACGCGCTTGATCTCTTCGAGGTTGGTGTGCAGCGGCCGGTCGGTGATCAGCTCGATGTTGTTCAGGCCGATCACGCGGCGGTCTTGCGACATGAGTGTGGAGTAGCGCGGGCCGTTGACGTTGACGACGGCCGGGTCTTCGCCCAGCGTCTTCCACACCACGCCGCCCCAGCCCGCCTCGAAGGCGCGGGTGACGTTGATCTCCTTGTCGGTGGGTGGTGCGGAGGCCAGCCAGAAGGGGTTGGGACTTTGGATGCCCAGAAAATTGCTGCGAATGTCTGCCATGGGGTGCTCCCGTGAAAACTGGGGTGGAAGGGTTCAGGCCGCTTCAGGCCATCTCAAGCCATCAGTGCGGCGTGGATGGAAACAGCGGCAACCTTGCCGTGCTCCACCGCCTCCACCGTGAGGTCGCGGCCGCCCACGCGGCAGTCGCCACCGGCCCATACACGCGGCAGGCTGGTCTGGCCCTCTGCATCGGTGGCAATGCGCCCGCCCTCCAGTGCAATGCGGCTGCCCACGGGCTCGGCCACAAAGGTCTGGCCGATGGCCTTGAGCACCATGTCGGCTTCGAGCGTGAAGGTCTCGCCGGTTTCCACCAGCTTGCCCCCGCTCAGCGCCGTGGCGGCAAAACGCACGCCCTTCACCGCGCCGCCTTCGCTCAGCACCTCCTTCGGTGCGGCCCAGTGGCGAATGGTCACGCCGTTCGTCTGCGCCCATTGCTGTTCCACGGCCGATGCCGACATGGCCTCGGCGCCCCGGCGGTAGACGATGGCCACCTCTTCCGCACCCAGCTTGCGCGACTGCACGGCCGCATCCACTGCCGTCATGCCGCCGCCAATCACCACCACGCGGCGGCCCACAGGCAGGGTCGAGAGGTCGGTGCTCTGGCGCAGCTCGGCAATGAAGTCCACCGCATTGCGCAGGCCGGTGGCCGTGGGTTCGGCCACGCCCAGCGCATTCACGCCCTGGAGGCCCAGTCCCAGGAACACGGCGTCATAAGCACTCAGCAGGCTGTCGAGCGTGATATCGCGGCCCAGTTGCTGGCCGGTGCGCACTTCGATACCACCGATGGACAACAGCCACTCCACTTCCTTCTGCGCGAAGTTGTTGGTGGTCTTGTAACTGGCCAGTCCATATTCGTTGAGGCCGCCGAGCTTGGGCCGCGCCTCGAACAGCACCACGTCATGCCCGCGCACGGCCAGGCCATGCGCACAGGCCAGGCCCGCAGGCCCGGCGCCCACCACGGCCACACGCTTGCCGGTGGCCGCTGCGCGCTGGAACAGCGGTGCACCGGGCTGGGCAAAGAAGGCATCGGTGGCATAGCGCTGCAGCGAGCCGATCTCCACCGGCTTGTCTTCGTTGGTGTTGCGCACGCAGGCCTGCTCGCACAGCACCTCGGTGGGGCACACGCGGGCGCACATGCCGCCCAGCGGGTTGGCCTCCAGGATGGCGCGGGCGGCGCCACGGTTATTGGCCTGCGCAATGCGGTGGATGAACGACGGGATGTCGATGCCCGTGGGACAGGCCGTGGCGCAGGGGGCGTCGTGGCAGTAGTAGCAGCGTTCGGCCTCGATCAGCGCCTGCGCCCGGGTGAGCGGCGGGTGGGCGTCGCCAAAGTTGACGGCGTAGTCGGCCAGGTTCAGGCGTGCGGCATGAATGCCGCAGGCACGGCTTGCAGGTGTGTCCATCAGGTTTCCTCCGAGAGGGTGAGGGTGGGGGTCTGGGCGCCCATGGGGCGTGCAAGCGCACGCCGCGCAGCGTTGGAACGCCAGCCAGTGGCGCCAACAAATGCGGCACCAGCATGGGTGCTGGTGCCCGCAAACTTCGGAGGTTTCATCGTGGTCCTCGCTGTGGGGTGCAGGTGCCCGCTGCTTTGGTGCTGCGGTGCCCTGCGTTGTGGATCAATTTACCAACGCGTAAAAATTTACCAATTGGTAAAATCCCTAGAGCAAACCGCGTGCCAGCCCCCAGCCAGCGATTTGCCAGTTTTCAGGCCTCGGCTTGTTCCACAATGGTGCAATGACTGCCGCCGCCTCCCGCCCCCCCAAAGCCCCCTCCGCTTTCCGCGCCCCCCGATCCCCCCAGGTGCAACGTGCCGCCCCCGGCGACGAGGTGGCGCCCCGCGCGCCCAAGGCTTCGCGCCTGGCCAAGGAGCAGGGCATCCTCACCGAGGCCGAGAACCACTTTGCGCAGTTCGGCTTCGAGGGCGCCTCGCTGGAGAACATTGCCGCTGCTGCGGGCATCAGCCGCCACAACCTGCTGTATTACTTCCCGAGCAAGGAAGCGCTGTACCAGCGGGTGCTGGACGACGTGCTCACCCAGTGGCTGGAGGGTATGGAAGATTTGTCGCACAGTGACGACCCCCAGCAGGCGCTGCGGCGCTACATCCGCGCCAAGCTGCACTACTCACGCACCCGGCCCCAGGGCGCCAAGGTGTTCACCAAAGAGGTGATTGCGGGTGCACCACGGTATGGCACGGCCATCACCGAGCGCGTGGCGCCGCTTCTCAAGACCGAAGTGCGCACCTTCGAGCGCTGGGCGCGCGAGGGCCGCATTGCCAAGGTCAACTTCACGCACCTGATGTTCATCATCTGGTCGGTCACGCAGGCGTATGCGGAGCAGGAAGCGCAGTTCGCCCTGCTGCTGGGCAAGCCCGCCTTGACCGAGCGCGACTACGAAAAGGCCGAGGAGTTGATCGTGCGCATGGTGCTGAGCGCGTTGTCGCCTGATGCGGTGGCCTGAGCGGGTGGCAGCGAATCCGGCCTAGGCCCACCCGGATTTAATCAGCTATAAATTTTATAGCGTAAAAGCCATTATGGTAGAGCGCAAGCGGCCTTATTTCATCAGGATCTAGCCCACTACCACCGGTGGATCCTTGAGCCGCCGGCAGGAAAGGCCGCGCAGGCAACCCGTGCCCGGCCGCATCAGCCCTGTTTTTGCTGCCACAACACATCCAGCACATGCTGGGTGGCGCGCTCCACGCCGCCTTCGCGGTGGGCAATGCCCAGAGGCCGCCAGAGCGGGCGCTGCAGGGGCAGCATGCGGATGCGCGGGTCCAGCGGCGCAGCGGTTGCTGCCTCATGGGGCAGCAGCGTGGCGCCATAACCGGCGGCCACCAGGCTCTTGATGGCATCGTTGTAGTTGAGCTGGATGCGCGCCCGGGGGTGCTCGCCCGCCTGGGCAAACCATTCCTTGCACAGGCGCGACAGGCTGGTGCCCTCGTCGTTCAGGATCAGCGGCTGGCCCGCCAGCCAGCGGGGCGTGGCACGCCGGGGCGATGCCCAGGCCGATGGCACAAAGGCCATGACCGGATCACGCCGCCATGGCAGCACCACCACCCCGCGCACGGCAGGCTGCGGCAGGGCCACCAGGCCAATGTCCAGCGCCCCGCTGGCCAGGCGCTCCATGGTTTCTGGCGACGTCAGCACCGCCACCTGCACGTCAACGCCCGGGTGGTGCTGGCCCAGCACCTCCAGCGCCTGCGGCAGCAGGTGCGCAATGGCGCCGGTGGATGCGCCCAGGCGCACCCGCCCGGCCAGCCCCTGCACCTGGCGCTGCACCAGATCCAGGGTTTCGTCCGCATCGGCCAGCAGGCGCCGCGCGCGCTCGACCAGCACCTCGCCCACGCCCGACGGCCGCACCTCGCCGCGCTTGCGCACCAGCAGGGGCGCGCCGATGTGGGCCTCCAGGTCGGCGATGTGCAGGCTGACCGTGGGCGGCGCCAGGTACAGCACGCGCGCGGCTTCGGCAAAGGAGCCGAGGTCGGCAATCGTGACCAGGGTGCGCAGCCGGTCAAGGTTGAGTTCGCGCATGACGTTCAGTAAACCTGATGCTGATGTTTGTGAAATTCAACTTTTCAAAGTTTAGACCGGCACCGAAGATTGCGCATCCCCTACACCCGCTCGTTCATCCCGCCGTGGATGCCACAGCAATCACCCGGAGCCCTACCCCATGACCACCTCTCCCCTTGTTTTTATCGACGGCGACCAGGGCACCACCGGTCTGCAGATCCACGAGCGCCTGCGCGGCCGCACCGACCTGCGCCTGCTGACCCTGCCCGACGCCGAGCGCAAGAACGCGGCCCGCCGCGCCGAGGCCATCAACCACTGCGACATTGCCATCCTGTGCCTGCCCGATGCGGCTGCGCGCGAGGCTGTGGCCGCCATCGCCAATCCAGCCGTGCAGGTGATCGACGCCAGCTCGGCGCACCGCACCGACCCGCAGTGGGTCTATGGCTTTCCTGAACTGGACGCTGCGCAGCCTGCGCGCATCGCCAGTGCCCAGCGGGTGAGCAACCCTGGCTGCTATCCCACGGGCGCCGTGGCCCTGCTGCGTCCCCTGGTGCAGGCCGGCCTGCTGGGCCGCGAGCATGCGGTCACGGTGCATGCGGTGTCGGGCTACTCGGGCGGCGGGCGGGCCCGCGTGGAAGAGCACGAGGGCCCTGGCGGCGCACAGGCCCCGGCCTTTCAGTTGTATGGACTGAAGCTGGAGCACAAACACACGCCCGAAATCGCGCAGCACGCGGGCCTGGCCCAACGCCCCATTTTTGTGCCCGCCTACGGCGCGTTCCGCCAGGGCATCGTGCTGAGCATTCCCCTGTTTGTGCACCAGCTGCCTGCGGGTGCCAGCGGCGAGCGGCTGCACGCCTGTCTGCAGCAGCACTACGCAGGTGCCGCCCATGTCGAGGTCATGCCGTTGGCGCAGGCCGAAGCCGCCGAACACCTCGACCCGCAGGCCCTCAATGGCACCAACCAGCTGCGGCTGGGGGTGTTCGCCAACGCACGGCATGGGCAGGTGCTGCTCACGGCCGTGTTCGACAACCTGGGCAAGGGCGCCTCGGGCGCGGCGGTGCAGAACCTGGACCTGATGCTGGCGCACCGGGCCGCATGAAGGCCCGCCCGCGCATTGATCGAGCAGCGCGGCGAGTACCAAGACAAGCCACCAACAAAAAGGGCTCCCCAATGGGAGCCCCGTTTGCTTGGCCAGTGCGGGTGTCTTCAAAACACCTCCCATGGCAGCAGCACCCGCACCGCGCGAAGTGCCACCACCATGGGAAGTCCCGCAACTGCGTCAATCGATCAACCGATTACATGGCGCTGAATTCGCCCGAAGGGATCTGACCCGTGCGCAGGGCTTCAGCAGCCTGGGCACGCACAGCAGCGCGGTCAGCCGTGGACTTGTAGGTCACCACGCGCGAACCAGCAGGCTCCTGGCTGCGCGTCTGTGCCACGGTAGCGGCTTCGGCAGCCACTTCAGCACGGGTGCGGTTCGTGTCGAACTTCAGGGCAAATTGCGAGCTGTCGGCTTCGTCAGCGTGGGCGCCGAAGGCAGAGAAGGCAGCCACAGCGGCGATGGACAGGAAACGTGCGGTCTTGTTCATGGTGATCTCGATTCTTAAATAGGGTTGGGTAGGGGTCAGGTCCGTTCGATCCGGGGCGGCGTATCAAAGAGCGCCGATTTCGCCGGAAGAAATCTGGCCGGTGCGCACAGCGTCAGCAGCCTGGGCACGCACAGCAGCGCGGTCAGCGGTGCTCTTGTAGGTCACCACACGCGAACCAGCGGGCTCGATCGAGCGGGTCTGGGCCACGGTAGCGGCTTCCGCTTGCACTTCAGCGCGGGTGCGGTTGGTTTCGAATTGGGTGGCGAACTGCGAAGCATCGGCTTCGTCAGCGTGGGCGCCAAAAGAGGCGAAAGCAGCGACAGCGGCGATGGAGAGGAAACGTGCGGTGTTGGTCATGATGGATAAGTCCTTGAAGTTAAAGAAGCGTCTCAAAAAAGCCGGGTCAAAAAACCATTCCTGAACCGGGTTCGGTGAGTCGCCTTGCGGGTTCGGCTCATCGATGGGGTGAACTGTACGCCGATGGTGTTCAAAGAAAAACCACCGAGTCGCGAACTGACTGTTCCAGTATTTGAAACAATTTCGCGTGGCGTGGGCAGGCAGAAAAAAGCCCGTAGCTCCTTTCAGAGCCACGGGCAGGGCGGGCGCAAACCCTCAGAGGTTGTTCCAAGGCGGAGATTCTTTGGCTGCACGCAGGAGCTGGGCCCAAATGCCCCGGCCTTCGCCTCTCAGTACAGGTACACAGCACCCGCATTGGTGCGGCTTTCGTCGGCCTGATTGCCGCCAATGCCGTTCGATCCACCGTCTTCCGTCGAAGCCCCAACCGCCAGCGTGTTGCCGTCGCCTGACAGCGCCACCCGGCCGCCAAAGCGGTCGCCACTGCCGGTGTTCGGCGCCTTCACGTAGGCTTGCTGCGCCCAGGTGCCTGCGGTGCGGCGAAACACCAGCACGGCGCCTGCATCGGCGGCCGTGGTGTCGGCCTGGTTGCCGTTGAAGCCCGTGGCCGCGCTGTTGTCGCGGTACGAAGGCACGACCAGCGTGTTGCCATCGCTGGACATGGCGAGGTTGTTGCCAAAGCGGTGGGGCGTGCGGGTGTTGGATGCCTTCAGGTAGGCCTGCGGCTGCCAGGTGCCGCCTACGCGGGTATAGACAAACACGGCCCCTGAGTTGAGCGCCAGGCTGTTGCTGGCAGGGGGCACCACATACACGCCCGTGTGGTCGCTGCTGTCCCCGTCCATGCCCACGGCCAGCGTGTTGCCGTCTCCCGACAGCATGACCGCCACGCCAAAGCGGTCCAGCGCCAGAGGGCTGGGGGCCTTGAAGTAGGCCTGCTGCGCCCAGACCCCGGCCGTGCGCTGGAACACATAGGCAGCCCCGGCGTCCTGCAAAGAGTCATCGGCCGGGGTGGCGGCCGAGGCGCTGCGCTCAAAGAATGCGCCCACCGCCAGCGTGTCGCCGCTGCCAGACAGACTGAGGTAGATCCCGAAGAAATCCCCGGCGCCCGCATTGGCGGCTTTGATATAGCCCTGCTGCGCCCAGCTGGTGCCGGTGCGGCTGAACACATAGGCCGCGCCGGACGACGCGAACGCCGCATTGCCATGGGCGCCGGTCAGGTCGCCGCTCTCGTAGTAGGCGCCCACAGCCAGGGTGTTGCCATCGGCCGAGAGCGCAACAAACGCGCCAAACAGGTCGAACGCAAACGTGTTGCTGGCCTTGATGAAGGCCTGCTGCGACCAGGTGCTGCCCGAGCGGGAGTACACGTACACCGCGCCGGAACTGCTGGCGAGGTTGTTGCTGGGGGGCATCACCGCAAAGGTTCCTGTCTGGTCGCCGCTTTCACCGTCCGCACCAATGGCCAGGGTGTTGCCGTCAGCCGACAGGGCCACGGCGTTGCCAAAGTAGTCGTTGGCCTCGCCCCCCGGCGCGGTGATGCGCGCCTGTTGTGACCAGGTGCTGCCGGTGCGGGTAAAGACATACACCGCCCCCGTGTTGCCAGCTTCGCCATAGGCCCCGACAGCGAGCGTGGTGCCGTTGGCGGACAAGGCCACCCGGTTCCCGAACCGCGCTTCGGCCGCGGTGCTGGCGGCCTTGAAGTAGCCAATGGCCTGCACCATGTCAGCCGCCACCGGGGCCGACGGGGCGCTGCACCCGCTGATGTTGCAGGCCCGCACCGTGTAGGTGGCGTTCAGCCGCTGGTGCAGCAACACCGGCACCGCATGCGCCAGCGCGGTGGTGGCGGTGGAACCGATCTGCGCGGCCGCCAGCGGGCCCGCACCATCGGGGTCTTCGTGCACGGTGTAGCTGGTGGCATGGGTGGCCGGTAGCCATGAGAAGTTCAACGCCTTGGCCCCATAGGTGATGCCGAGGCCCAGGGGGGCGGCGGCGATGGGTGGAGGCGGCGGAGGCGGTGGGGGCACGTCGATCGTGCGGCAGGTCACCCGCACCTGCGTCACCGGTGCCAAGGCCACACCGGTGGCGCTGTTGGCCTCGCAGAACTGGTCCAGGGGCTGCACCTGCACGGCCACCGAATAGGTGCTGCCATGGGGCACGGCCAGGGCAAAGCGAAATGATCCGTCAGCGGTCAGCGCCAGGTCGGACGTGCCATTGAGCCGCAGGGTCAGCGCCCCCGCCAAGCCCATCACCGTACCGCCCACCGCATAGGTGTTGGCAGTGCAGCGGACCAGCACATTGGTGACCGGCCCTGCCACCACGCCCGTGCCGTTCTCCACCAGGCAGGTCTGCCCGATGGGCTGGGTGCGCACCACGATGTCGTAGGGTTCGCCCTGCGCCACCTGGGTGGCGTAGCTGCCGCTGGCGGTGATGGTCCACTCCCCGCGTGTGCCATTGGCAAGCACCAGCACGCCCGCAAGCCCGGACACCTGGCCACCCACCGGGTGCAGCACTGCGGCAGGCGGCGGGGCGGGCACGGCGTCGCCGCCTCCCCCACCACAAGCTGCCAGCACACCAGCGGCCACCCCCACCAGCCAGCGGGCCGCCCAGCGGCGGATGCCCGCCAGTGCCCCGGGCTGCCCCCCGGGGTGTGGCAACCCATGGAGCCAAACCCACGCGCCCTTTCGGCGCTGCGGGCAGGGGGTTTCGGAGTGAAGGGGGGCAGATCGAGGCATCAAAGGTTCTCCGCGCACAGGACAGGGACGGTGGCCCGGCAGGCCACCAGGCACTCTAGTTTTTGCAGCCCCATCCACCCACCCCACCGAAGCGGGGTTGACAGGCGGGACTGCGCCCTGCTCCTTGCGCCTTTCCCTTTCAGTTCTGCGGCCCGCTGCCGATAAACCCTGGATAAAACCAACGAGAAAAAACCACCCATGAGTGTTGTCGGCCTGTCCGGCCTGTCCCCCGCGCTGGCAACGGCGTGGAGCCCCACAGTAACCCCCGCCCCATCGGCAGCAACGCGCCCGGTAGCGGCGCAGCCAGCGCCGGTCACCCCACAAAAACCCGCTGCAGCCAGCAGCCCCACCACCAACATCGCCAGTGCCACCGTGCAGGGCAACCCACGCTTCCTGCACATCACGCAGATGCCAGGCAGCCTGCAGACAACCCCCGCCACCTACGAAGCACTGCTGGACATGCAGACCCGGGGCGGGCGCATGCAGGTGTGGGAACAAGCCCCGGACAACGCCCTGGCCGAGGTGATGGGCCGCAACGCCAGTGGCACCACACAGCAGGGCCGCCTGGCGGGCCTGGGCTCTGCGCTGCTGGGGCAGGTGGCCAGCACGGGCACGGGCTACCGGCAAACCGTGGTGGACATGGCTGCCGTCGCTTCGCCCGACCGGGTCCAGGGCAAGGCCACGGATGCGCTCTGGTCCTTCAAGAGCCGCCCCAGTGGCAGTGTGGAACTCTCCATCGAGACGCGGTCTGGCGCCCGGGTGCGCCTGTCCATCCACGACCAGCGCGAGCCCAGCGCCTCCGGCGCGGGCATGTCGGTCGAGGTCGTGGTGGAAGGGGAACTCGGTGTGCAGGAGCGCGAAGCGCTCCGCGCCCTGGCCAGCGGATTCGACAAGGCAGTGCAGGGGCTGTCGGGTGACGACCCGAAGCTGGATGTGGAAGAACTGCTCCGGTTCGACAGCAAGGCATTCGCCCGGCTGGAACTCCAGCTGGAGGTGTATGGCAAGGACAGGGATGGCAACCGGGTGTTGACGCTGGGCGCGCAGCTCCAGGTCGATGGAGACCGGCGCGCAGTGCAGCTGCGAAGTCGCGACGGCGTGGTGAAGATGGCAACCGACCTGCGCCAGCCCGCCCAATGGGGTACGGACGCACAACGGGCCAATGCTGTCGAGCGCTACCTGGGCCGCATCGACAAGGCAGCAGAACGCGGCCAGGCCCGACAGGCCCTGGTGGACCTGTTCAAGTCCAGCTTTGCAGCCATGCACAGCCGCTACGACGCCCCCCACACAGGCGTTGGCCTGAAACCCGGCACCGCGCTGCACACCCTGCCCGGCACCTTCGGCGAAGAAGACCAGAGTCTGTTGACGGGTCTGGCGGACTTTGACGCCAGCATCACGGCCACCACGCGGGCCACCAACCCGCGCCGCACGCAGGAACTCGACACCTTCCACTACACGCTGAACCAGTCCACCCACATCACGGGCAGCTCCAGCCGCAACCGGGCCGTCAGCCAGACCCAGACCGCGCAGCTCGTGGCCTCCTACCACCAGTCTCTGCTGGTGTCGGCCGCCCCCCGGCTTGACACCACCTCGGCGTCACAGAACTACCTCTACAACAAGGTGGACGACAGCAGCAGCACGGAGGCGCACCTGGCCTATGACAACGGCGAGGCCATCCGCGCCACACTCACCCAGGCCGCGTCCCACTCGCTGCACACGCTCAGGGTGGAAAACAACCAGGTCACGGGCAACAGCACCAGTGCACCCGGGCCACAGTCCCGGCACACCGACCTGCTCCCCCTGCTCAAGCAGCTGCAGCTGCAGCGCCAGCAAGACGCCCAGGAAGCCGACGACACCGCGCGCCGCGAGCGGCAGGAAACCCTGCAGGCCTGGCAGACACAGGTTTTGCAGGGCCTGTGATGGCCGCGCCGCCCCTACCCCCAGGCGAAGGTGTTCTGCACGCCTTAGCTGCAAAACGCCAGTCAACCTGAGAAACCCAGCAGACGTAAGTCATTGATTTTTTAGCTTCCTCCAAACTGCGCCATTGGTGTTTAGAGGCCCGCGCCACTCTACATTCGTCGGTGCGGTTTTTGCGCCACTACAGTTTCGTGAGTGCGAAGCTTGCTATCGGACGCAGAAATGACTTTGTGTGCTTGCCCTCGTCAACCACTCCGCATCAGGGTGTCGCACCAGGTCAACCACTGGTGTTCCCTAGAACAGCACCTTCTGCGCACTCGTCAACGCCACAAAGCTGTCGCCCAACGGCTGGAGAATCGCATCGGCGATGGGCTGGAGTTGTTTGACGAGGTAATGCTCATAGTCAATGTGCGAATACCGGGCCTCCAG